>JAFXYP010000052.1 GCA_017541665.1 Lentisphaeria bacterium
ACCGGGTTGTTCTTGGTGCGGCGGGCGAGGATCTGCACGGTGCGGCGGATTTCGTCGTCGCGACCGATCACGGGGTCGAGCTTGTTCTGGCGGGCTGCCTGCGTGAGGTCGCGCCCGTATTTCTCCAGCGCCTCGAACGAAGCCTCCGGGTTTTCGTTCGTCACGCGCTGGTTGCCGCGGATTTCCACCAGGGTTTTTAGTAGCGTATCGGCCGTGAGACCGGCTTTTTCCAGCGCGGCGGCGCATGCGGCGTCCTTGTCGATCATCGCCATCAGCAGGTGTTCCACGCTGATGTATTCATCCTTCATCTTTTCCGCGCGGTCGCGGGCTTCCACCAGGATGTTGCTGAAATCGCGCGACGGATACACGTCGACGGCGTTTCCGGACACTTTCGGCAGCTTGGCCAGTTCGGCTTCCACTGCCTCGGATAGTAGCGAATTCGGAGTGCCGAGGCGTCTGAGCAGCGACGGCAGCAGGCCTCCGTCCTGGTGCGTCAACGCGGAGAGCAGGTGGATCGGGCGGATCTCCTGGTGTCCGTACTGACGGGCGGCGGCGCCGGCGGCTGCAAGGGCTTCACGGGTCTTTTCGGTCATTTTCTGAATGTCCAGCATAATCGCGACTCCTTGTGTTTCTTGGGTTGTCTGTTTGGTTTTTTGAGTGTGCCGACGGAATGGAAGCAACTTGCGTGCCAAGAATCAAAACTTTTTGAAATCAATTGATTGTGACGATATCGGTAAAATCTGCATGAGACATTGTGTCTCAATTTGTGTCCCAGTGCGCCGTGTGACAACTGTGGTATGCGCCAGGTGTTCGGACCGCGCGCCGGGGGTCGCCGCCGTCCTTTCGACCCCGGGATTCGATTCCATTCAAATTCATCCCGGAAGACCGTGATCGGCGGGAAAAGGAGTGTTCCGGGACGGCACAGATTTCGCTGTGTGCCCGGTGGCGGGAAGCTCCGTCCATTCAGGAGAACGGAGAGAAGTCTCTTCCCGTATTTCAGCTTTTTTCATTTCCATCTCTGTTTTTTTACTTGATTTTTCCGTCTGCGGGGTGTACATTATTCAGTTTATATGTTTTTCCAGTCTTTTTGTAACACCAAACAGCCGGATGCCACACGAGAGAGGAGGCTGAACGATGGCGAGTGAATTCGCGACATTGTCCGTGAACGGACAGGACATTAAGTTGCCGATTATAGTCGGGACCGAGGGCGAAAAAGCGATTGATATCACAGCTCTCCGCAAGACGACCGGCTGCCTTACGTTCGACCCCGGGCTGATGAACACGGCGGTCTGCCGCAGCAGCATTACATATGTGAACGGCGAGAAGGGCATCCTGTGCTACCGCGGGATCCCGATCGAGAAACTTGTGGCGGACGAGAAGCTTCGGTTCGTCCATATCGCGTACCTGCTGGTCCACGGCAACCTGCCGAGCACGGAGGAGGCGAGGGCGTTCTCCAAGCTCCTGAACGTCAACTCCCTGCTGCATGAAGACATGCGCCATTTCTTCGACCTGTATCCGCGCGGCGCCCACCCGATGCACATCCTGTCGACCATGATCAACGCCCTGGCGGTGTTCTATCCGAACGTCGACCTGCTGTCGTTCCGCGAGGACATCGACACTTCGACGGCGCGCCTGATCTCCACCGTCCGCACGATGGCGGCTTTCGCGTACAAGAAGAGCATCGGCGAGCCGGTCGTGTACCCGCGCTACGACCTCTCCTATTGCGCGAACTTCCTGAACATGATGTTCGACTCCCCGGTCATGCCGTACGAGATTTCCGAGGAGGCCGTGCGCGTGCTGAACGTCCTGCTGATCCTCCATGCCGACCACGAACAGAACTGCTCGACCACGACCGTCCGCACGATCGGCAGCACGCAGGCGAACCTGTACGCCACGATCTCCGCCGGCGTGTCCGCGCTGTCCGGTCCGCTCCACGGCGGCGCCAACCAGGAAGTCATCGAGATGTTCCGCCGCATCGAGCACGACGGCAACGTGAAGAAGTTCTTCGACCGCGTGAAGGACCGCAACAACCCGGAACGCCTCATGGGCTTCGGGCACCGCGTGTACAAGACGTTCGACCCGCGCGCCAGGATCATCAAGGCTGAGTGCGAACGCTATTTCTCGAAGAATCATGTGACGGACCCGCTGCTCCAGGTCGCGTTCGAGGTCGAAAAGGCCGCCCTCAGCGACGACTATTTCGTCTCCCGCAACCTCTATCCGAACGTCGACTTCTACTCCGGCATCCTCTACCGCGCGCTCGGCATCCCGGAGAAGATGTTCACCGTGATGTTCGCGCTGGCGCGTCTGCCCGGCTGGATCGCCCACTGGCGCGAAATGATCGGCAACAGCACGCGCATCGTGCGCCCGCGCCAGGTGTATGTCGGCAGAAAATGTGACATCGATGCTTGAAAACATCGTCCGCACGGTGTAAATTACTCGCTGTACTGCAAAACAAACAATTGTTTTTGAATAAAACCGAAAGGCAAAAACTATGAAACTGTTCTCCATTCTGACGGCGGCCGCCTGTCTCCTGATCGTTTCGGCCTGCGCCTCGACCCCGGTCCCGACCGATGAACGCGTCCATGTGATCGAAGCGGACTCGGTGACGGACGTCCAGCCCGGCAACATCTATGTCTCCACGGGCGCCGCGAAGATCTTCTCGTTCCGCGACATCGAGAGCGAGATCAACGAAAACGGCTATCTGGCCGTTCGCGTCTTCGGCAGGACCGCCGAGCTCTCCGCGCTGAAGTGGGCGTTCTTCGGCGACATCAATTACGAATTCTCCTACCGTTTCCTCTGGATCGACGCCGACGGCAACCCCGTTGCCGAACCCGACGCATACCGTCTCCGTTCGGCCATCCCCGGCGACCCCGTGCGCTTTGTCGGCCACGCCCCGACGGAAGACGTCCGCGACTTCGCCATGGTCCTGTTCCTGGCCTCCGAACAGCCCGGAAGCGACGTCGCCGAGCCCGCCGATGCGGTAGCCCCCGAAGAGAAGACGGATGCCGAGCCCGAAGCCATCGAGGCGGAAACTGAAAAGGTCAAGGAATCCATGCCTTCGCTTCCGCAGGAGAATGTCTCCGGCGACGCGGGCGACGTGAAAGTCATCGGCGTCCCGGACAAGGACGCCGACTCCGTGCCGAAGGCCTCCGGCTTCGGTCCCGCAGCCGTTCCCGCGGAAAAGGAATGACCGCATCACGCATTTCCGGATTGATTTGCCATGATAGAACTTGATTTCAAGAAAAGCGGCGGGCTGATCCCCGCCATCGCCCAGGACTGGAAGACCGGCGAGGTCCTCATGCTCGCCTACATCAACGAGGAATCCTGGAAGGAGACACTCAGGACCGGACACGGCGTCTACTGGTCGCGTTCCCGCTCCAAACTCTGGCACAAGGGCGAAGAGTCCGGCAACGTGCAGATCGTGAAGGAGATCCTGGTGGACTGCGACGCCGATACCGTGATTTTCAAGGTCGAGCAGGTCGGCGGCGCCGCCTGCCACGAGGGTTACCATACCTGCTTCTTCCGCAAAGTCGCGGGCGACACGCTGGAAATCGTTGGAGAACGTGTCTTTGATCCCAAAAAAGTTTACAAGAAGTGAACTGATCGCCGGAACTGCCGCCGCTTTCCCCGGCATCGAGCTCGTTTCCGATGCCGTCTGGGCGGAGCACACCTCCCTCGGCGCGGGATCCGGCACATTCCTGTACGCCGCCGTCACCGATCCCGGCGTGACGATCGAATTCCTGCGCTTCATCCTCAGCGCCGGATGGATCGCGCGTCCGCTCGGCGCGGGCACCAACCTGGTCGGTTCCGACGAATCGACCGACGGCACCGTTTATCTGAAGCCCTCCGGTGTCCTGGCGGAGATTTCCTGCTCGGACGAGGGCGTCTGCACGGCGGGCGCTGGCGCGAAGCTGACGGCCGTCCTGAACGAGGTGCTGAAGCACGGTTTCGGCGGCGCCGCGGGCCTCTGCGGCATCCCCGGCTCCATCGGCGGCGGTCTCCACATGAACGCCGGCGCCAACGGCCGGACCATTTCCGATTTCCTGCTGGACATGACGCTGCTCAATCTCGAGACCGCGTCCGTGTCCGTCGTCCCGAAGAACGCCTACCTCTGGCGCTACCGCGACTCCGGCATCCCGGAGAACATCATGGTCCTCTCCGCGCGGTTCCGGTTCCGTCCGGTCGATCCCGCCGCGGAGCAGGCCGCCATGGACGCCGAACGCGAACGCCGCCGCCAGTCCCCGCAGGGGCGCAGCGCCGGTTCGATCTTCCGCAACCCGGCTCCCGAACTCTATGCCGGCCGCCTGCTGGAATCCGCCGGGATGAAGGGCAGGCGATCGGGCGCGTTCATGGTGTCCCCGCTCCATGCGAACTGGATCGTGCGCGACGCCTCGCCTTCGCCGGAGCTCCTGCAGCATTCCGGCCATGACTGCTACGAACTGATCCGCGCCATGCGAAGCGCGGTTTTCCGGCATTCCAACATCATCCTTCAACCTGAGGTCAAATCGATCAACATGAAAGAACAGGCGGCGGCCATGTGCCAGCAGACTCCCCTGGACATCCTCGTCCTTATGGGCGGAGCCAGTTCCGAACGTGAAATCTCGCTCCAGTCCGCGGCGAACGTCGTCAAGGCGCTCCGCGACGCCGGGCACAACGTCGATTCGTACGACATCACGAAACCGGAGATCACCGACCGGATGCGCGCCGCGGACGTCGTCTATCCCGTGCTGCATGGCGGATTCGGCGAGGACGGCACGATCCAGGCGCTGATGGAACAGGCCGGTATCCCGTTCGTCGGCGGTTCCGCCGAGTCCTGCCGCATCGTGATGGACAAGTTCGAGTCCAAGCGCGTGATGGACCAGGCTGGCATCCGCAACGCCGCCTATGCCGTGATCGAGGACCCCGAGGTGGAGATCCCCGCCGGGATGAAGCTGCCGCTGATCGTGAAGCCGAACTCCGAGGGTTCCACGTTCGGGCTTTCGCTTGTCCGCGATGCCTCCGAATGGAAGTTTGCGATCTCCAACGCGCTGAAATACGATGCGCGCGTGCTCGTCGAGGAGTTCATCGCCGGGACCGAGGCCACTGTCGGCGTCGTCCTCGGGGAAGTCTATCCCGTCGTCGAGATCCAGCATCCCGGCACCCTCTACGACTACGATGCGAAGTATACCCATGCGCAGGGCGAGACCAAATATTTCTGCCCGCCGGCTACTATCGACCGGGCCGTCCAGAAGGAGATCGCCGCCGCCGCGCTGAAGTTCGCGCAGGCCGTCGGCAACACCACGCTCATCCGCATCGACGTCATCGTGCGCGACTCCGACAAGGCCGTGTTCATGCTGGAGGGCAACAGCCTCCCCGGATTCACGGCCTCCAGCCTGCTTCCGAAGTCGATCGCCGTCCTTGGCCGCACCTCGGCAGAAGTCTGCTCCGCACTCGCCTATGCCGCATACCGGCACTCAGGAAAAGGCGCCTGACGCAGTCTGTCCGGTCCAGTTGAATCGACAGACTCCCGGATGCGCCGAGCCCCTCCGGGAGTCTTTTCCTTTTGAAGGAAGGTTTTGAAGGAAAACTTTGAAGGAAGCATCATGCAGCCAGATCCCGAATACATCATGCTTGAACTGCCGGACGGCATGCCGCCCGTCTGCTGCACGGTCCGGCGTTCGCTGAAGGCCAAGCGCTTCTTCCTGCGCGTCATCCCGCATCCGTTCTCGGTGCAGCTGGTGATCCCGAAACGGCGGTCCGTGGCCTCCGCGAAGAAGTTTGCGGAGAGCAAGGTCTCCTGGCTTGCCGACACGATCCGCCGCCTGGCGCCCGAACCCGGCGTGATGCCGCGCGGACCGGATGCCCCGTGCCGGATCCCGCCGGAGCTCGAACTGCGGCTGACCGGGGAGCGGATTCAAATCGTCGTGGAGGAGGCCCCTGGCGCGGACGCCGTCCGGTGCTGGTACGATCCGCTGTTCAAACGGATCGCCGTGCAGGGCGACCCGGCGGACAGGAAAGCCTGTGCCCGCGTGTTTCTGTCCGTCCTGACGCAGATCGCCGAGCCTGTGCTCGCCGCCCGCATCCGGGCGCACGCGGCGAATCTGGGGTTTGCGGACTTCCGTGTGCTGGTGCATCCGCAGAGGTCCCGCTGGGGGAGCTGTTCCGCGACCGGGAAAGTCACGCTGAACACTTTGCTCATCCTGTTCCCGCCGGAGGTCGTGGACTACGTGATCCTGCACGAGCTGTGCCACAAGTACGAGATGAACCATTCCGAACGGTTCAAACAGCGGATGGACGGATTGTGCCCGGACTGGCAGGAACGCGATGCCCTGCTGAAGAAATGCGCGAAGGAACTGCCGGATTTTCTTCTCTGAAAAATCCGAATATCCGGCGGATTCCGGTTGAAAAATAGTCCGTCGCCTGTATAGTAGATATGGCGTTTGCGCGCTGCCGCGGTCTGTGCCGAAGCGTTGCGGCGCCCCGTTCCGTTCTGAATTTGAACATTTTTTGAAACCTGATTTGATTTGGAGGTCTTTATGGACTTTTACGATGTGATCGAAGCCCGGCGCAGCGTCCGAGGCTATCTTGACAAAAACGTCCCGGACGAGGCCGTCGCGAGGATTTCGCGCGCCGTCCAGCTTGCCCCGACCGCCTGCAACCGCCAGCCTTTCCGGCTGTTCCTCTACCGCGATCCCGTCGTCCGCGCGAAGATCTGCGAAAAGGTGATGTTCCCGTGGCTGAAGGAAGCGCCCGTCGTGGCGGTGCTCGCCGGGAACGCGTCCGCCGCGTGGGTGCGTCCCGACGGCGGGTCCATCATCGATGTGGACGCCTCGATCGTGATGGAGCATTTCGTGCTCGCGGCGACGGCGGAAGGGCTCGGCACCTGCTGGATTTGCTGCTATGACCGCGCCGAGGTGGATGCCGCCGCCGGGATCGCCTCCCCGTGGCGCTCCGTGGCGATCTCCCCGCTCGGGTTCGGCAAGGAAAACGCCTGCCGTCCCCGCAATGTGAAACCCGTGGATGAACTTGTTCAGGTGATCGGATGAACTACAGACAATTCGAACAGACGCCGGACGGGCTCTGGCGGCTCGGCGGCGAAGGCATCGGTTTCGAGCTGGACAAGCCCGCCGCCGGACTTTTCACGCTGACGCCGTTCGACGGCCTGACCGTGACCTCGCTCGAGGCCGTCCCGGGGGAATACCCCGAGTCCATGGCGCTCGCGGGGCTCCGCCGTCCGCACCATTCCGACGACGGCGCGGAAGTCTCGTTCGACAGCGAGAGCCGCATCCCGTTCGGCATTCCGACGGTGATCACGCACCGCTACAAGCTGGATGCCGCCTCGCTCGCGGTCCAGACCGGATTCGAGCTTCCGCATGCGTTCGAGCTCCGCAGCCTCACGGCAGGCGGCCTGCGTTTCCGCGGCGCCATCGCCGAATACGCCATCGTGAAGAGCCCGTCCGCCGAGGGCATCGTGAAGGAGCCCGCCATGAAGCCGTTTGATGCCTCCGGCGCGGAACTCTACAAGGATGCCGCGCCTCCGCTCGCGATCCTGATTCGCCTTGCCGACGGCCGCGTCGTGCGCTTCGAGACGGGCAAGGACGTCTGGCGCTGGGCCAATGCCGCCCGCATCGGTGACGGCGTGTCCACGTTCATCGTCCGCAGCGAAGGCGGCGACCTGATCTGCACCTGGAGCCTGTACGTCTTTGCCCCCGCTGACGCGGAGACGCCCCCGCCGCCGGGCCGCAACTGGAACATCACCTGGTCGCTCCAATGGGGCGAACCTGCCGCTGCGGACGGCGCATATGCCGACGTGCTGGACCTGCGCGCCGAATGCGCGGACTGCGCCTGCGCCCAGGCCACCGAGAACTTCCTGAAAAAATGGGTCCGTACGCGCCTGGCCTCCGCGAAGGAAGGCGACGTCTTCGCCGTGATGATCGGCGGCGGGCGGTTCTGCCGCCGCGCCGGACACCTCGACCGCGGACGCAAGAAAGACCTGCCGCACTGGGACCTGCCGGCGCTCCGGGAATTCGCCCGCTGGGCGAACCGCCAGTTGCGGAAATCCGGCGCAAGCCTCGTCCTGATCACAGAAAAGGAATACTGAACCATGCTGAACGCGGCTTTGGATTTTTCAAGCAGTGAACTTTCGTTTGCCGCCGTGCAGCCGGATGGCCGGACGCTCGCATCGTTCCAGGTCGACCTCCCGGGGCGCGATTCCTCTTCGCTCCCCGTCCTCGTCGGCGACGCGATGGCGAAGGCCGGATTCACGTACGACGACATCGGCACGTGGACGGTCGGCACGGGGCCCGGCTCCTTCACGGCCCTGCGCGTGGCGGCGGCGTTCGTGCTCGGCGCGGCGCAGGGGAAAGACCAGACGGTGCGCGGCATCCCGTCCGCGTGCGGATTCGAGGGCGAACCGCCGTTCGGCGAACGCGTCCTGGTGCTGTACGACGGACGCAAGCACGAGCTGCTCGGCTTCGGACTGAAGCACAGCGGCGGCTTCTGGATCCCGGATGGCTGGCAGGGCGTCCTGGAGACCCCGGACAAGCTCGCCGCATTGCGCGGGTCCTACGACACGTTTGCCGCCGGGCCGCACGACCTGGAGGCCGTGCGCCTCTTCGAACCGTCGCTGCCCGTCGTGCTCTCCCCGCATGTGAACGCCTCCGTTCTGGCGTCCATTCCGCCCGGCATCTGCGACATGCCCCCCACGGACCTCATTTACCTGCGTCCCGCGGTCTTCGTCGATCCGAAGCCCATCCGCACCTTTCCCGGAGTGTGACGCATGAGGACCCGCGCCGGCAGAAACCCGTTTTGCTCCCGGATTCCCCGTGGAGTCCGGGCGTTCTTCCTGCCGGTGCTGTGCCTCGTTTCGATTCTCTTCGCGTGCCTTTCCGGGTGGGCGGCCGAACTGCCGCTCCCCCATCCGATCCCGCCGCCCGCCGAGGACCCGCCGCCCGCCACGCAGAAGCCCGCGGTGCAGAAACCCGTGGTGCAGAAAAACGCGACGACTGCGACGACGAAACCGTCTGCATCGACGGCTTCATCCTCCGCCGCGTCCGAACCGTCCGCATCGACCTCCACGCCGACCACTTCCCCTGCATTTTCTTCCCCGGCTGCGACAAAGCCTGCCCCAGCGGGCACGCAGTCCGCGCCGATCCTCGTGAATCCGCAGTCGCTGCGGGACGCCTCCGGCAACATCGTCCCGATGAACGGCAATTACGGCGGCGGCTCCATCCTGCTTCCCGCGGCGTACACGGCCAAACCGAATGAATTCCGCGGCGTCTGGGTCGCGACGGCGTACAATCTGGATTTCGCGAAACAGGCCACGGCGGCGGAGTTCCAGGCGTCCTTCCGTTCGCTTGCCGCCAGGATCGCCGACATGGGGTTCAACACCATCATGTTCCAGGTGCGCCCGAGCTGCGACGCCATCTACAGGTCCTCGATCAATCCGTGGTCGCGCTGGCTGACCGGGGAGGAGGGCAGGGCGCTCGACGGCGGCTTCGATCCGATGCAGTTCATGATCGCCGAAGCGCACCGGCGCGGCCTGAAGTTCTACGCGTGGATGAATCCGTACCGCGTCGGCCAGACCGACGTTTCCGCAGCTTCCACATACCTCAAAACGCTTTCGGGCGGCAGTTTCGCCCGGCGTAATCCCGGCATGGTGGTGCGCTGGGACAACAAAAAGACGAACATTTCGTTCTTCTTCCTGGACCCCGGCCGCGCCGAGGTTGTGGCGCACATCGTCAACAGCGTCCGCGAGGTACTGGAACGCTACCGGCCGGACGGGATCGTGTTCGACGATTATTTCTATCCGATCGGCGTGGATGACGCCTGCGACGCCGCCACGTTCCGCAAATTCGGACGGAAGGGGCAGACGCAGGCCGACTGGCGGCGCGCAAACACCGAACTCCTGGTGCGGAGCGTGGCCGGCACGGTGCGTGCGTTCAACAAACTGAACGGCACCTCCATCCCGTTCGGGATCAGCCCGGTCGGGATCTGGGCGAACAGATCGGAGGCGTTCCCGGACGGTTCCCCGTCCAAGGGCGTCGAGGCGTATTCCCAGTCGTTCGCCGATGTCCGCAAATGGGTGAAAAACTCCTGGATCGACTTCGTGATCCCGCAGATCAACTGGGGGTTCTCGAACCGCATCGCGCCGTTCGCCGGGATCGTGAACTGGTGGGCCGATCTGGTGCGCGGGACGAACGTGAAGCTGTACGCCGGGATCGGCGTGTACAACGCCGGCGTGACGGCGGGCATGGAATCCCCGTCCGAGATCTCCAACCAGGTGCTCTACCTCATCTTGAGGAAGGAGGTTTCCGGGTTGGCGATCTTCGCGATGCGGCACTGCCTCAAGCCGGAGAACAACGCCCAGCGGACTTCCCTGCGGACCATCTTCAACAGCTACTGGCGGCCCGCGCAGCCGTCCCGGTAAGGCTGGGGCAAGGTTCCGATAAGGTCCGGGTACGGCAGGACCGGCGTCCGCCGCATTCTTTTCCGCGCTCCGGGGCTTTTCCGCTTGAAAAATCCGTCTTTTGTGATACATTACTCTAATCCCGAAAAACACCCGAAGCCCGGAGTCTTCATCATGTTTCAACGCCTGTCCCTGACCGCCCTGATCGCACTTGCCGTGCTCGTTTCCGCATGCTCCTCCGTGACGCCCGCCCGGTTCCAGCGCGGATATACCGTGGGCGGCGTCGTCCACGAGACTGTCGTAGATGAAAATGGCGAAACCTCGCATTTCATGGTGACCGGCACGCCGATGGAACGGCTGTTTGATAAATACACGGTTCCGAATCCTTCTTCCGTGCTTTTCGTAGCCTTTTTCTTCCACCAGGACGAGAACGGCGCGGGGAGCGGGACCGGGACCGCCGACGTCGTGAACCGTGCGGCGTTCCTGGCGCTGGATCTCCCTCCCGCGCAGGCCGCGCCGATTGCCGAGGACCTTCGCAACTGCCTGCTGAAAAATGATTTCGAGAAGGCTACGGAGATTTTCAAGAAGCTTGCAAAGGACTTCGACGTCGAGACGATGACCGAGCGCTTCTCCGTAAGCGGCGCTCCGAAACACTATCACGAATTCAAGTACAACGACCGGGGCGAAAAAGTCCTGCACGGCCTGACCCGCAACTTCTACGAGAACGGCATGATCGCCGAAGACTGTTTCTTCCGGAACGGCAGGCCGGAAGGCGTGTTGCGGCAGTATACCGAGCTCGGCGTCCCGCTGTCCGCGGCGAAGAAGGAGTCCGCGGAAGAGAAATGACCGCCCCCCTCGGATTTGACACATCAACCCCACTTTTTTTGGAGATATCAACCATGATCGACGCAAAAGCGAAAAAATTCCTCGAAGAACTCCTGATGACCTGCGGCCCCTCCGGGTTCGAATTCGAACAGGCCAAAGTCTACCGCGACTACCTCAAGCCGTTTGCCCACGACATCCGCACGGACGTCCTCGGCAACACCATCGCGCGCCTCAATCCCGACGCGGAATTCCAGTTCATGCTGTCCGGCCACTACGACGAGATCGGATTCCAGGTCGTCAACATCATGCCGAACGGCCTGCTTTCATTCCGTCCCGTCGGCGGCATCGACCCGCTCACGCTCCCAGGTTCGAGCGTGGAGATCCTCACGGACGAGGGACACGTTCCCGGCGTGATCGGGCGCAAGCCGATCCACCTGCAGACCCCGGAGGAACGCAAGGCCATCCCGAAGATCGAAGACCTCTGGATCGACATCGGAGCGGGAAGCAAGGCCCACGCCACTGTAATGGACGTGCAGGTCGGCGATCCGGTCGTGTTCGCGCGTAATTTCGAGATGCTCAGCGACACCGTCATCCACTCGAAGAGCCTGGACGACAAGATCGGCGCATTCGTCATCGCCGAGGCCTTCCGCCGGCTCTCCAAACGCAAGATCAAAGTCGGCGTCGCATGCGTCGGTACCGTGCAGGAGGAACTCGGTCTCCGCGGAGCCATCACCGGCGCGTTCGGTGTGAACCCGAACGCCGCCATCGCGGTCGACGTCGGATTTGCCTCGGACGTCCCCGGCATCAAGCCCGAACTCCTCGGCGAAATCAATCTCGGCGGCGGCGCGGAACTCCAGCGCAACGCCGACAACAATCCGGCGCTGCTCAGCCGCATCCTCAATATCGCCCAGAAGAAGAAGATCCCGTACCAGATGACCACCGGCCACCGCGCCACCGGCGGCACCGACACCGCCGCCATCCAGATGACGCGCGGCGGCGTGGCCACGGCGCTGATCAGCATCCCGAACCGCTACATGCACACGCCGGCCGAGATCTGCGACCTGGACGACGTGGAATCCGCCATCAGGCTGATCGTGGAGACCATTGCCTCCCTCACCGGTGAAGAGACCTTCATCCCCGGGATCGACTGACCGTCATGGGCGCTTTCTATCTCATTTCCGGCAACGAGGACTACGCGGTCAAGGAGCGCGCCAACGAGATGATGCGCGCGCTCTGCGGCGATCCGCCGGACGACAATCCGTCGCTGGAGATCATCCGGGGCGACTCGGACAACGAGAAAGCGCCTCAGGTGCTGGACAAGCTCCTGCTTTCGCTGGATTCCCCGGCGTTCTTCTCCAGCGAGAAGATCGTCTGGCTCAAGCATTTCCTGAAGTTTGACGAGGCATTTTCCGAACCGTCGACCAAGAAGAAGCCGTCGCGCATCGACCGTCTGGCGGCGTTCCTGCAGGACGGCGTCCCGCCCGACATCACGCTCGTCATCGACGGCCCCGGCCTCGACCGCCGCAAGGCGTTTTACAAGGTCGCGTCCGCCGTGTGCGAGTCCTCCGGCGGCAAGCTCGAATGGTTCGAGAAGGCCGACCCGAAGACGAAGGGGTTCGCCCGCATGCTCATCCGCCGCATCCAGTCCATCGTGATGGACCGCGGGAAGCGCATCGAGGACGCCGCCGCATCGTTCCTGGCCGAGACCATCGGCGCCGACGAGGCGCGTCTGGGGACCGAGATCGAAAAGCTTCTGACCTACGCCGGGGACAAGCCCGTCGTCACGCTCGCCGACTGCCGCGAGGTGTGCAGCCGCGCTACGGAGACGCTCGCGTGGGAATTCTCGTCCGCGCTCGTGGAACGCAACCCCCGCAAGGCGCTGGAGCTGATCCCGAGCATCATGGAGCATCTGGAGCAGGACCGTGGCGCTTCCAAACCGGAAATCGTGCTGATCTACTCCGTCATGAGCGAGTTCCGAAACATCGCCACGGTCAAGTGCGAGGGCGTCAAGCTCGGGATCCCTGAGGACGCCTCCTCCGATTATTTCTACCGCATGAACGAACGCTACAAGCAGTCCCCGCCGCCCGTCAAGTCCCCGCTTTTCTCCATGCACCCCTTCCGGGCGTACAAGGCGTGGGAGAACGCCCGGCGGTTCACCGACCGCGAACTCGTCCTGGCATTCCGCGAGCTCGTCGAGGCCAACCGCGCCATCGTGTCCTCCGCCGGAAGCGCCCGCATCGCGCTGGAGCTCCTGACCATCCGGATCGCGGAAGGGGAAAAGACTGCGTCATGAATTCGGTTCCTGCCTCGGAGATCCGCGGGCCCGTCGTCGCGCTCGATATCGGGAACGTCAGCATGAGGCTGACGTTCGACGAGATGTACCGCCGTTTTGATGTCGACCCCGGCGACTCCGCTGCGGTCGGGCGACTGTGGGAACACGGCGCCGCGATCGAGACCGGACGCTGCACGGTCCCGGAGTTTCTCGACCGGCTCGACGATTTCACCGGACATCGTCATACGAGGCAGTATCTGCTCGACGCCTGGCGGTGCGGCGTCCGGGAACCCATGCCGGGGATGCTTGAGACCGTCCGGGCGCTTGCCTCGCGCGGCGTGCGGTTCTCGTTCATGTCCGACATCTCCCCGATCCACCTGGATCAGGTCTTCAAATACTGCGAGTTCGTGCATCTGGTCACGGGCGGGATCTACAGCTTCGAGGCGGGCGCGTTCAAACTCCAGGGCAGCGCCATGTTCGACGCGTTCGAACGCCGCTACGGACGCCCGCTCGTCTTCTTCGACGACCGCATCGAGATCATCGAGCACGCCCGCGAACTCGGCTGGAACGCGATCCGGTTCGAGTCGCCGGAACGGGCGCTGCAGGACGCCACGGCGCTGCTCGATTGAGATTGGAATACACCCCGTGCCCGAGCATTAGCCGCGCACACCGCAAGCGGTGATGTCATAGTGCTCTGCTACGCGAGAGCACGTGCCCGAGCATTAGCCGCGCACTACTTCAGTGGAGGCTTCGCTTCCTCAGGCTTATTTGCGTTCTTGCGGAAGATCCAGTCGTTCCGCAGCGCCATCGCCATGCCTCCGGCGAAGATCACCCACAATACCAGCACGAACACGTTCCCGTACTTCACATAGAACGTCGGCGTGTAGTGTTTCGGCACCTTCACCGTCAGGACCCCCGAGGCCGCCTTCTGTTCCCACGGCGTGAGCTCGAACATCCCGGTCTCCGGGTCGATCCTCTTCGTCACGCTGTCCACGGTGCGCCCGAACTGGTCGATCAGCACGCTGTAGTTCGAGTTGCCGCAGCGGAGCATGGGCAGGCGCGTTTCGACCGTGCGCAGGACGGAATTCGCGTAATGCTGCTCCGGCTCCGTGCTCGTCGGGTACCAGGCGTCGTTCGTGATGACCAGCAGGAAGTTCGCGCCGTTGCGCACCAGTTCGCGCGCGGCGTAGGCGAACACGTCCTCGTAGCAGATCATGACGCCGGCCCGCACGTCCTTCGCGAGGTCGAGCGGACGGAACGCTTTCCCCGGCGTGAGGTTCCGCCCCATGCCGACCAGTCTGCCGATGGCAGGGAACTTGTCATTCAGGGGGATGAATTCTCCGAAGGGCACGATGTGGACCTTGTCGTAGCGGCCCGCGGCATCCGCGTTGTAACGGACGTTTCCGCCGTTCAGGGGGAATTCCTTCAGCAGGAGCGCCGAGTTGTACATGTCGAACTCGGTGCCGGAACGGATGTTGTCGTAGGTGATCGTGCCGATCAGGAACGGCGTGCCGCTTTCGCGGATCATGCGGCGCACGCGTTTTCTGTATTCCTCGCCGATGACGTCGCGGCTGGCGACCGGCCGGAGCTGTTTTCCCGTCCTTTGCGACTCTTCGTCCGCCCAGACCATGTCGGGGCTGTAGTAAGCGGTCGGGACGGCGGTCTCCGGCCAGACGATCAGCCGGAGTGTCGGCGGCAGATTGACGGGGATGCTGTCAAAATCCGCGGGAAGGCCCTCCGCGGCCTTTTTGTCGGCGATCAGGTCCTCGGACAGGCGCGAACACGCGTCCAGCGCTTCCCGCGTGCTGGCCTCCCCTCCGGCGCGCCGTTGTGACAGGTCCGGCTGCACCACGCCTACAGGGTACTCCGTCACGTTCTCCGGCGCGTACAGCCGGTTGTATTTCTTCCACACGCCCATGCCGGAGAATGCGGCCGCCGCGACGAGGAAGAGCGCGGCGTAGAGCGTCAGCGGACGGCGGTATTTCGCCCCGCGGAAGACCGCCAGCAGGTCCTTCGCCGTGAAGAAAAGCGCGATGTTGACGAGGATGACCAGGAAGCTCAGGCCGTAGATGCCCGTGTATTCGCAGATCTGGATCAGGTTCAGGTTCTGCCACTGCGTCGCCGCCAGCAGGTTCCACGGGAATCCCGTGAAGATCCACGACCGGATCCACTCCAGGATCACCCACCACGCCGCCAGCGTGAACATCGCCAGGATCTCGTCGCGCGTCTGGAACCGCGGATAGGCCGCGACGGCTTCCGCGCCTCGCACGCGCACCTCGGGCGGGATCAGCAGATCCCGGCACACGACCGGGATCAGCATCGCCCAGAATGCGCAGAAGACGCCCAGAACCGCGCCGAAGACGAACGGGATCGCGATATTGATCTCCCGCAGGAAAAACGTGCTCGTCAGGCTCCAGAAATACCCCCATGTCATGCCGTAGCCGAACGCGCGGCGCTTCGAAACGTCGGAGCAGAGCCACAGCAGCGGGACGATGCACACCCACGCCGCGGGCTGGAAGTTCACACCGGGAAACGCCAGCGTCAGCGCCGCGCCGGACAGCGCGGCGGCCAGCAGATCGCGCACCGTGCGCTTCCAGGAGACGCGGAACGCCAGTTCCTCCGGCGTCGCCTTGTCGGCTCGGAAAGGACGGAAAAATATCGAAAAATGGCTTTCTTTCATAAAAATCGCCTGTTTATTTAGAATTTGTGTGGAAAAAAACGGTTTTACGGTGTAATTTACATCATGTTTGATGAAATTGAAAATCGCTTTCGTGATTTTGGACGAAAAAAATGCAGACAGCAAAAGAATGTTATTTCGACCATCTGGTCATAGGCAGCGGTCTCGCGGGGCTTTCCACCGCCCTCATGCTCGCCGAACATCATGCCGGCTCCATCGGCATCATTACGAAAAGCTCCATCGACGACTGCAACTCGAAAATGGCGCAGGGCGGCATCGCCTGCGTGACGGATGTCGGCGACACGTTCGAGGAGCACCTGGCCGACACGCTCGAGGCCGGGGCGAACCTGTGCAGCCCGCAGGCCGTCATGGACATCGTGCGGCGCGGTCCCGAGCGCATCAAATGGCTCATCAACGACATCGGGACGCATTTCACCACGCGCGAGGAGATGGGGAAGGCTCCGGCCGAGGCCGGGCACAGCGACTTCGACCTCGGACGCGAGGGCGGCCACCACAAGCGCCGCATCCTCCATGCCGGCGACATTACCGGCGAGGAGGTCGAACGCTCCCTCATCGCCGCCTGCCGCGCCAACCCCAATATCCACGTGCTGGAGTACCACGTGGCGATCGACCTCATCAGCACCTGGCACATGGGCTGGATGGGCGAGAACCGCTGCATCGGCGCATACGCCCTGGACAGCCGCGAGAACGCCGTCGTCGCGATCACCGCGCTCTCCACCACGCTTGCCACCGGCGGCTGCGGCAAGGTCTACCTGTACACCAGCAACCCGGACGTCGCCTGCGGTGCGGGCGTCGCCATGGGCTACCGCGCGTTCGCGAAGATCGCGAACATGGAGTTCTACCAGTTCCACCCGACCATCCTGTTCCACCCGAAGGTGAGATCGTTCCTCATCAGCGAGGCGCTCCGGGGCGAGGGCGGCGTGCTGAAGATCTCCCGCGACGGCGGCGAGCCGGTCGAGTTCATGCAGGACTACCACCCGATGAAGAGCCTCGCGCCCCGCGACGTCGTGGCGCGCGCCATCGACAACGAGCTGAAGCGGTCCGGCCAGACGTGCGCCTGGCTCGACATGCGCTGCCACGACCGCGAGTTCCTGCAGCGCCGCTTCCCGAACATCTTCGCCAAGTGCATGGAAGCGGGCGTCGATATGTCGCGCGACCTCATCCCCGTGGTCCCCGCGGCGCATTTCAGCTGCGGCGGCGTGAAGACGGACGTGAACGGCTACACGGGCATCCCCGGCCTCTACGCCGTCGGCGAGACCGCCTGCACCGGCCTCCACGGCGCGAATCGCCTGGCCAGCAACAGCCTCCTCGAGGCGCTCGTGGTCCCTGCGAACGCCGCCGAACATATCATGGCGAACCTCGACGACCTCCGCAAGGGCCTCGACAATCACAAGGCCCCGCCGTGGTCCAGCGGCGACGCCACGTCCTCCGACGAACAGGTCGTGATCACCCACAACTGGGAGGAGATACGCAGGTTCATGTGGGACTACGTCGGCATCTACCGTACCAACAAGCGCCTCGAACGCGCCAAGACGCGCATCGTGAACATCCGCCGCGAGATCGACAAGTATTACTGGGATTTCCACCTCACGAAAGACCTGATCGAACTCCGAAACCTCGCCACCGTCGCCGAGCTCATCATCGATTCCGCGATGAGCAGGAAGGAAAGCCGCGGACTGCATTTCAACGCCGACTACCCGGACCGCGACCCCGCCCTCGACGGCGTCGACACGATCCTCCAGAAACACTTCTCCCCGATCTCCCCATAGAATCCCCGCATGCCCAAGTTCCTGAAAAACAAAATCGACCCCTACATCATCGACGTCATCGGACGCCTCCGTGCCGCCGGATTCGAGACCTACCTCGTCGGCGGCGCCGTCCGCGACATCCTCCTCGACCGCACGCCGAAGGACTACGACGTTTCCACCGCCGCCACGCCGGAGGAGGTCCGCCGCGTCTTCCGCGACCGCCACACGCTCATCATCGGCAAACGGTTCCGCCTGGTCCACCTCATCCGCGGCCGCGACATCACCGAGATCAGCACGTTCCGCAAGCGTCCCGAGCAGGAGGACCAGGCCGACCGCCCGAAACGCTGCGAGAACGCCCCGGAAAACATGATCTTCCACGACAATGCGTTCGGGTCCTCGCGGGACGACGCCTTCCGGCGCGACTTCACCGTGAACGCGATCTTCTACGACCCGGTCGATGATAAGATCGTGGATTATACCGGGCTCGGCGTGAGCGACCTGCGCGCCGGGATCGTCCGCACCATCGGCGACCCCGCCCTGCGTTTCGAGGAGGATCCGGTCCGCGTGCTCCGTGCAATCAAACTGGTCGGCCAGTACGGCTTCACGATGGAGCCGGAGACGGGCCGTGCCGTGCGCGCTTCGCTGGAGCTGATCTGCCATGCCTCGCCGTCGCGCCTCTCGCTCGAACTCGAGAAGATCCTTCGCAACTCCTACACGGGCGAGATCCTGAAGGCATTCCATGACTACGGATTCCTGCGCTTTTTCCTGCCCGAACTCGATGACGTTTTCGAAACGCCGCAGATGGATTATTCATTGAAGCTCCTGGCGCTCCGCGGAGAACGCATCCGCGGCGGCATCTTCCGTGCCAGCCTCTCCACTGCGGTCGCCATGGTCGCCCTGCCGTTCGCCGAGGCCGAACTCGGCCAGACGGAGCCGGGCGGACTCTGGGACTACTACGCGGGCGTCGAGACCGATCTCCGGCACGTCGTCCTGCGGCTGTTCCATCCGCTCGTGCTGACGCACCGCACCACGTCCGACGCCGTGAACAACCTCCTCATGCAGCTCCGGTTCAAGTCGCACCGCAAGCTGCATTCCCTCGCCGACCGCAAGGGCTACCCCGGCGCACGCGAATTCGCCCTCATTCAGAATATCCTTACCTGGCATATCCCCGATTTCGAGGACAGCTGCCCGCTTCCGGTCCGTACCGCCGGCGCTTCGAAGAAACGCCGCCGCGGGCATCGCGGAGGCCGCCGCGGGGGAAACGGTAACCAGTCGCAGGCCGAGCAGACCGTACATGCCGCAGCGCAGGCGGCGGATTCCGGATCTGCCGCCATTGATTCAGAAAGGGATTCCATCGTATGAAACAATCATTTTTTTCAGCCGTTTTTGCCGTTTTCGCGCTGATGTCCGCCGCGGCCCTTTCCGCCGCGGAGGTCGGCGGCATCGTGACTCCGGCAAAAGACATCGGCAAGCTCTCGCTCGTGACCGGGACCGCCCCGAAAACGGAGACCTCGCTCCAGGTGTTCCTCTTCTTCGACCCCGCGCTGCCGGGCACGAAGGAGATCCTCCGCATGGTCGACTCCATCTATGAACAGTCGCTGGAGGACAAAGCCAAACCCGCCTCGTTCTATGCGATTTCCCGTTCCGGGAAGACACGCACCTCCGCGCTGGAGCTTTCGAAATTCCGCATGCCCGTCTACGGTGACGACGCGGGCGCGGTCTACCCGGAGTTCGCCGGGGCCGAGGTCATCATCCCGTTCGCCATCGTGGCGGACGAGGGGAAGATCGTGTGGAAGGGCGCGCCGCAGGAACTGGAAAACGTCATCCGGGACATCCAGACCGGCAAGTTCAGTTTCGACTCCCAGCTGAAGCTTGAGCTCATGCACAAGGACCTTCAGAACGCGATCCAGACCGGGCTTTCCTCCGTCATCCTCTCAAATGCCGACAAGATCCTCGCGCTCCGCCCGGACGATCAGATCGCGATCCAGGCCAAGCTCTTCGTCTTCGAGAGCACGGGCCGCGTGCGGGAGAACAACGCCGCCGTGCAGTCCATCGCCGCCAAGGTGAAGGACAATGTGGACGTGCGTCTGCTCCTGCTCGGCTACTACGAGCGGACCGGCGAGATGGAGAAGTTTTCCGCCGGGCTGAAGGCCGCGTTCCAGGATTTCTCCGCGTCCCCGACCGCACTTTCCCGCCTGCTGGCATACGCCTTCGAACAGACCCCGTTCGGCTGGGTCCCCGTGCAGGAGGTCGTGAATGCCGCCGCAGTCGTAAAAAAGGCATTTGCCGGGACCGGCGGCACAGCAGAGGCATTCTCCTGCGAGTTTTCCGCCCGCGCCGCCTACCTCGCGCTGGACATCGACGCCGCCGTCGCCGACCAGACGCGCGCCGTGTCGCTCTTTTCCGGGACCGAATTCCTTGCCGAGGCGAAGCAGACCCTCGCCTTCTACCAGAACGTGAAGGCGCTGAAGTCGAATCCGTGACCGCGGCATGAGTACGAAGTTCGTCCTTTTCTCCGATATCCACGAACACGCGGTCTTCTCCCCGCGTGCGCTGCTCGACAAACGCCTTTTCGGGCTGATGAACTCGACCTTCTGCCGGCACGGGGCGTACCGGATGGAGCGCATCGGCGCCGCCGTCCGCACGATCCTGGATTTCCTGCATCCCGACCTCGTGATTTTCACCGGCGATGCCGTCAGCACGTCCGATCCGCGCGAATTCGACGCGGCGCTGAACCGGCTCCGCCCGCTGGTCGACTCCGGCATCCCGATCCTTTATTCGCCCGGCAACCATGACCGCTATGTGCGCGCCCGTGCCTGCCGCGAGGCGTTCGAGCGATTCCGCGCCGAGCTGACGAAGCACTGCCCCATGGCGTATCCCGGACTCTACGGGACGTCCGAGTTGCGGTTCGCCGTGATCGATTGTGCGCGCCCGTTCAATCCCGTGCTGTCCTGCGGGAAAATGACGCCGGAGACGGCGGATTTCCTGGAACGCGAGGCGGCGAAGGACGATCCGCGTCCGTTGGTCTGCGTCGGGCATTTCCCGTTGTACGGCAACGATAAGCTGAAGTCGTTCCGGCACCGTCTGATCGGCGGGAAACGTGTCGAATCCCTGCTGGACGCCGGAAAGATCGCGCTTTCCGTGGCGGGGCATGCCCATATGCCGTTCCAGCATCTTGATGCGCGCGGATACGGCGAGCTCGTGGTCGGTTCGCTCACGAGGTATGACGTCCTGCGGGAGATCACGTTCGACGGCGGCACCTTCACCGTCCGCACCCTGACCTCGGACGGGGAGGCTGCGCCTCCACTGTCGTAGTGTCCGGCTTCGCTCGGACACATGACACATGTCCTCCCCACGTGTGCGAGCGAAGCCGCGCACTGCTTCAGCGAACTGTGTGTGTGCCGTCGCGCAGCACGGCACTGCTTGGGACATTCCGTGTGTGCGCGAGCGAAGCCGCGCACTATTTCAGCACACTCCGTGTGTGCGCGAGCGAAGCCGCGCACTATTTCAGCACACTCCGTGTGTGCGCGAGCGAAGCCGCGCACTATTTCAGCACACTCCGTGTGTTTCGCTCCCAAAAGACGCCGTCCTCGTATCCCTGGATCGTTTTGTCCGCGTCCGCCCGGTGAAGGCGTTCGAGCGCGAGACAGCAGTAGTCGAGGTCCTGCTCGACAGCGGTGAACGTCCGTCCGAGCTTCTTTGCCGTGACTGCGGCCGATCCGCTGCCGGAGAACGGGTCAAACACGAGATCGCCGGGATCGGTCGAGGCGAGAATGAGCTTCGCGAGCAGTTTTTCGGGTTTCTGCGCCGGGTGGTCGGTGTTTTCCGGCATCGACCAGAACGGCACCGAAATGTCGTCCCAGAAATTCGAGGCGCCGGTGAGGCGGAATTTTCCGCCGGACTCCTCGGACCAGTCCTTTGGTCGGCCGTTCTCCCGGTACGGCGCGATGACCTTCCGCTTCATGCGGACGGCGTCGGCATGGAACACCGCCGCGTCTTCCGGCGGAGCGACCGCGTACCAGATATCCTCGCAGGCGTTCTTCCAGTTGCTCCCGGCGGCGCGGCCTTTTTCCCGCTGCCAAGTGATGCGGTTCCTCACGATGAAATGCCGCCGCAGGACCTCGAAGCACGCCGCGGTGCATTTCCAGTCGCAACAGAGGTACACCGCGCCGCCGGGGCGGACCAGACGCCGCACCAGCGGCATCCACGACTCCAGATAGTCGCGGTAGGCGTCCTCGGAACGGCTGCGGAAGACCGATTGGTTGAAGGTCTTCGTGAGGTTGTACGGCGGGTCGAGCAGCGCCATCGCGGCGAATCCCTCCGGCAGGTGCCGCATGACCTGCATGCAGTCCCCGTGGAAAACGCGTCCGGCGGCCTCGTCCGGAGATAGATCGGTATCCGGCGGCGCGGCGAGTTCCCGGGCCAGCAGTTCTTTCTGCTCGGCGTTCAGGACGATCGTGCGGTTGTTTTTTGCGCGGGGTGCGGATGCCATGTTTTGAGGAAGGGGGTTATTGTTGCGGGGATGTGCCGGACTTGGGCTTGAAGGACGGGGAAAGCACATAGAAAAGCGTGAGCAGTACGATCCCGGGCGCGACGGACACGGCTCCCGTGACGGAATGAAGCAGGGAGACGTACCGGTCGAGCGGCGTCAGGACGACTGCCTCCGCCGCGGCGACGGCAAAGCCGACGACAGACAGCAGGAGGATTGCCCGATTTTTGAAATACGACAGCAGGAACCAGTAGAACCGCGCCGCGCACAGCCACAGCGCGAAGACCAGGACCGCGTGCGAAAGACGTTCGTAGAAACGCCCGCGCAGGACGAACAGGAACAGGACCAGGAAGACCGCGGCCGCCAGTGCCGGAGTGAACAGCAGAAGCCGGTCGAAGCCTCTTGAAAACCGCTCCGTTCTGGCGGATATGCTCCGGCTTTTCGCCAGCAGGCTGACCGCGACGAGCAGTACGGAGATCAGGATCACGAAGAAGAGTGTCATCATGATTTCCGGGGGCCCGCGGAGATCATTTCCCGGTGTTTTCCGCGGGTGGCGCCTGCGGGGAGGATTTTCCTTTGAATTCCTCGTAGAGGCCGCCATATTTGGAGACGAGCAGAACGCCATCGCTGCGGACTGCATAGCGGTAGTTTGCGATGTGGTTGAGATCCTTGTCCTCGACCAGGACGAACGGCTCATCGCCGGCTTTTTTGCCCCTGCCGTGGTAGACGTAGTGGTCGGCGCCGTATTTCGCCGCCGGAGCCGGCTTTTCGGGAAGCTCCGCCGGGAACGCCCCGTCATTGAGTTCGGCGTATTCAATGCAGATGATATGATAGTTGCGGAGGCAGTCGCGGCAGGCGCTGCGTGCGAATTCCTCTGCGGGCCGGCCGCTTCCGAACGAGAAGGCGAAGACCGCCGCCGCGATGAGCGCGGGGAGAAGTTTCAACACATTGCGCTGCCAGTGGCGTTCCTGCTGCTTCATCAGGAAGACCAGGATGCCGACCGACACCACAAGCGTGAACTGGAACGGGATGCGGACCAGGAGAGCCTTGTTCATGACCAGATATTCCTGCCAGCGGTAGAACGTTTCGACGTTGGAGAAGCTGCCCTTGTGCGCGTTGAGCTGCGAAAGCACCAGCCCGGAGTTCATGACGAACAGGAAAATAAGCGACAGGAAAAGCAGGATGTAGGGATATGCGTATATGGTTTTGAACAGCAGCTTGAGGTTGTCGCGTATGCCGGAGTAGGAGAAATTGAAAATATGGAAATGGCGGTGCCGATGATGGTGGTGATGGTGGTGATGATGTTCGCCGTGCTTGTGTTCACCGTGCTTATGCTTGTATTCGTCAGGATTGGTGAAGGCCAGATTGCCGTTTCTGCCGTCGGCCGCGGCGGACGCGGTTTCGGCGGCAGACGCAGCAGGATTCCCTTGCGCGGATTCGGGGGGCGTTTTCTCTTCAGGCTGGCTGGGTGTTTGTGACATGGAGAGGACTCCTGATTGACGGATGATCTGCGGAACGGGCCCGGAAGGATGGCATCCGCCTCGATTCCTGTTGCGAAATGTTTTGAATTATAATATAAATTAAAAAACGGTTTTTGCAAGAATAACAGCCGGAAAAACAAGGCTTTTCACGAAAAAAACGCTGTTTCGACGATCATTCGCGAGATTCAGTTCCGCATCCCGCCGGGATCCTCCTCCGCCACGCTCAGGAGCCAGTTCGCCAGTTCCGGTTCGATTTCCCGCAGCGGATCCATCACGAAAGCGCGCCGTGCCGCCTCGGGATGCGGGATCTTCAAATCGGGCAGATCGACGGTTTCGCGTCCGAACAGGATGATGTCGAGGTCGAGCGTCCGCGATACATGATGGGCATGGTCGTTCGGGCGTCCGTTGTCCGCTTCGATCCTTTGACACAGTTGGAGCAGGCCCGGCGCCGTGCCGTCCCAGAATCCCGACAGTGCGGCGTTCGTGAACTCCGGCGCGTTGGCTTCGCATCCGACGGGAGCGGTCCGATACAGAGATGAAAAACGCCGGATACGGAATCCGGCGTTGGAGAGTGCTTCACAGGCCCGGCGGAAGGCGGCGGGGACGTCCCCGAGGTTTCCG
Organism: Lentisphaeria bacterium; assembly: GCA_017541665.1. Classification (GTDB taxonomy): domain Bacteria; phylum Verrucomicrobiota; class Lentisphaeria; order Victivallales; family UBA1829; genus UBA1732. The sequence goes on from JAFXYP010000052.1 coordinate 24,522, forward strand.
CCGAGCGCGATGACGCAGAGAGTTTCGGACATCAGCAGTCGAAGGTGAAGGCGTTGAACGCCTTGACGGCGTCGGAGATCTCCTTGACGAGCTCGGCCGGAATAGCGCTTTCGGCATTCACGGCGAGGATCGAGTGGGAGTTCTCGAGGCTGTGCGGGGCGCGGACGTCGGAGATATTGATGTTGTTCTGCCCGAGGAGTCCGGTGATCTTTCCGATGATGCCGGGGGCGTCTTCGTATTCGACGAAGAGGTAGTTTCCGGCGGGGTGGATGTAGATGCCGTCGAACGAGTTGATGCGGGAGACCATGAGGCGTCCTTCGGCGATGGTGCCGCGGATGGAAATGCGTTCGTCGCCGGCGATGAAGTCGAGCGTGATCGCCTCGCCGTAGTGCTTGCTCTCGTCCACTTCGCGGGTCAGGAACTGGATGCCGCGGGATTCGAGGTATTTCAGGGCCTCGTCCGCGCCGCTGAAGGCGTCGAACTGCTGGCAGATGGCGGCGGTGACCGGAGCGATCATCCACTTGGAGAACTGGTGGAGCTTGCCGTAGCAGCTGAGCTCGATCTTGGAGATCGCGCGCCCGTTCAGGTACGCGACGCCGAGCCCGGCGAGCACGGAGGCGAGCTTCTGGTAGTTTTCGTCGAGGCCGTCCGGCACGCCCTTGTTCACGACGCAGGCGGTCACGCCGTCCTCGAAGTAGGCCACGGTCTGGTCGGCGGCGCGCTTGGCGGCGAGGAAATTGGCCTCCTTGGTGCTGGCGCCGAGGTGCGGGAGCATGATGTCGGCGATGTCTGCCACGGACTTGTCGCCCGCCGCGTCCTTCGCGTAGACGTCGTTGCAGAAAATCAGGTCCTTTTCCTGCTTGGCGGCGCGGATGGCTTCCTCGTCGACGATTCCGGCGCGGGCGCAGTTCACGAGCATGGCGCCCTTTTTCATGAGGCCGAGCAGCCTGGCGTTGACCATGCCGCGGGTCTTGTCGTTTTCGGGAATGTGCAGAGAGACGATGTCGGACTGCGCGAAGACGTCCTCGACCGAGCAGAGCTGGGCGCCGAGGCGGGAGGCCAGGTCGGCGGAAAGGACCGGGTCGTAGGCGAGGATCTTCACGTCGAAGCCGGAAAGGCGCTTGATGAGCAGCCGGCCGATGTTGCCGAGGCCGAGGATGCCGACGGTCTTGCCGGTCAGTTCGCGGCCCATGAAGCTCTTCTTCTCCCACTTGCCGGCGCGGGTGGACTGGTCGGCGGGGACGAGCTTGCGGTAGGCGGCCAGGATCAGGGCGATGACTTCCTCGGCGACCGCGTTGGAGTTCGCGCCCGGGGTGTTCATGACGTCGATGCCGAGCTTGCGGGCATGGCGGATGTCGATGTTGTCGAATCCGGCGCCGGCGCGGACGACCAGCTTCAGGTCCTTCAGTCCGTCCATGATCTCGGGCGTGACTTTCTCGCTGCGGACGATGATCGCGGATGCGTCGGCGTTTTCGGCTGCCAGGTCGGACAGCTGCACGTCCGGGTTCTGGACCACGGTGAAGCCGTGTTCGCTCAAAATTTTCTCAACGACCTTGTCAAGTTTGGTAGGAATGAGGACTTTTCTCATGCTTGTCTCCTTGGTGCGCGGCGCGCACGGTTGCGGTTTTCCAAAAATGATTGGAGCATATAATATACACCGTGTGCGCGAAACTTTCCACCCCGTTTCGCCAAATCGCATGCTTTTTGCCGTGAAGAGTCCGGTTTTGCGGCCGTCAGATCCCCAGCCGGTCCCGGCGCATCAGTTCCGCATCGCTGAAATCCGTGTCGGCAGTGTACCCCGGCAGCGGCAGGACCAGCGTGTGGACCGCGTCCAGGATCCATTCCGGCTGCGGATAGTAGCTCCGCTCCAGCTCGGGACACGGCGAGATCTCGTTCGGAGCCCCGATCACCGCGGGCGGTGCGTCCAGGTCGTCGAAGCAGTACCGTGCGATCCGGGCTGCCAGCGTCTGCGCCCAGGATCCGCGTTCGCAGGCGTCCGATACGATCAGGATGCGGCCGGTCTTTTGCACGGAGCGCACCACGGGCTCGAAGTCGAACGGCACGAGCGACCGCGCGTCGATGATCTCGGCGGAGAGATCGAACTCGCTGTCGAGGCGTTCCGCCGCCCGAATTGCCGGATAGAGCGCCGGTCCGACCGTCAGGATCGTGAGGTCGTTCCCCGCGCTTTTCACATCGGGCGTCCCGAGCGGGACCGTGTAGTCCCCTTCCGGGACGCCGCCCGCATGGAACATCTCGGGCGTGTCGTACAGACGCTGGCTTTCGAAAAAGACCACGGGATCGGTCCCGGCAAGCGCTTCCGCCAGCATGCCTTTCGCGTCGTACGGAGTCGCCGGATAGACGACCTTCAGCCCGGGGATGTGCGCGCAGAGCGACGTCCAATCCTGTGCGTGCTGGGCGCCGTATTTCGCTCCCACGGACACCCGCAGCACCACCGGCATCCGCAGCATGCCCGCGGACATCGCCTGCCATTTCGCCAGCTGGTTGAACACCTCGTCCGCGGCGCATCCGATGAAATCGCTGTACATGAGCTCGATCAGCACATGCCCGCCGCACATGCCGCACCCGACCGCGGTCCCGACGATCGCCGCTTCGGAGATCGGGGCGTTGAAGAGGCGATGATAGGGCATGGATTCCGTGAGGCCGGTATATACGCCGTACGCGCCGCCCCAGTCGCGGTTGTCTTCGCCGTAGATGATGAGCCTGTTATCCGCGTACGCCCTGCTCAGGACCGCTTCGAACAGCGCGTCCCGCAGAGTAAACGCCTTCAATTTGGAGACCGGCTTGCCCGTGGCGTCCAGGTGGAATCTCGTTTTGCCTGCGAGCTTTTTCTTTCTCGCATTCTCTCCGATCGTTTGTGTGACGTCTCGCCCGATCTCCGCCGGATGCGCTTCGTTCCGCCCGTTCGAGAAATTGTATTTGCGGAACGCGTCGGGTTCCCGCAGCGGATCGGGGCGCGGCGAGATCGCCGTATCCGCCGCCAGGCGGGTAAGCCGCGTGACATGTTCGACGACCGCAGCGTCCACAGCTTCGAATTCTGCAGAAGAAACAAGTCCGGCCGCTTCCAGGTTTCGCCGAAGCGCCGGGATGGAGTCCGCCTTGCGCCATTCCTCGATCTCCTCCTGCGAACGGTACGAATTCGCATCCGTGGCCGAATGCCCTGCATAACGGTATGTAATCGTTTCCAGGAAGACCGGGCCGCGGTTTGCCTCGATGAGCGCGCGTTTCCGCCGGAAGGCGTCGATCACGGCCAGCGGGTTGTAGCCGTCGATGCGTTCGGCGTGCATGGCTTCCGGGTTGACTCCGGCGGCCACCCGGGCGGCGCATCCGTATGCCATCGTTTCGCCCGAGGTCTGTCCGCCCATGCCGTAGCAGTTGTTGATGCAGTTGAAGATGACCGGCAGGCCGCCACGGTAGCTGTCTTCCCACAGGGTGCTGTACTGGTCCATGGCGGCGAAGTTCATGGCTTCCCAAACCGGGCCGCGTCCGAGCGCGCCGTCCCCGAAATTGCATACCGCGAGCCCGCCGCTGCGGCTGACTTTCTTCCATAGCGCGGCACCCGCCGCAATCGTCGCCGAACCGCCCACGATGGCGTTGTTCGGGAAGATGCCGAACGGCGGGAAGAAAACGTGCATGGAGTTCCCGTGTCCGCGGTTGAACCCGTTTGCGCGCCCGAAGACCTCGCAGATGAATCCGTAGAGCAGGAAATCCGTCGCGATTTCGCGGATGCTCCCGCCACGGCTGTGCCGTTCCACAACGCGCAGGATGTCCGGCCGCTCCTTCATGATGCCGTCGAGCTCGTCCTCGTCCAGCGTCCGGATCGCCCGGAACCCGCGCGCCAGAAACTCGCCGTGGCTCCGGTGCGACCCGAAGATGATGTCGTCGCGGTTCAGCGTGAACGCCATCCCGACTGCCGCCGCTTCCTGCCCGGTGGAGAGATGCGCCGGGCCGGTGTAGCAATATTCGATCCCGTTGTAGTTCTTGACCGTGCGGACGCTGCAGATCATGGTCTCGATCTCGCGGATGTACCGCATGTCGAGGTAGATCCCCTTCAGCTCCTCCGGTGTAAAAAGCTTGAGTTCCTCCTCGAAGTTCCGGTTGTACCGGTTCAACGGGATGTCGGCCGTCTTTAGTTGTCCCGTCCGTCTCAGGTCCGAGGGATGGATGATCTGTGCCTTCGGCATGGTGCCCGCCTGTCGTCAGAGTTCCATCAGGGCCGCGTCGCGCAGGATTTCCGCTACGGTCGGATGCGGGAACACCGTCTGCGCGAGGTCGGCGGCGGTCATGCGCTGCGTGATCGCGACTGCCATCGCCGGGACGATCTCCGACGCCGGGTTGCCGAGCATGCACGCGCCGAGGATGTGCTTCTCTTCGTCCAGGACCAGCTTCAGGATGCCGTTCCCGCCCTCGTTTTCCGCCTGGTACCGCCCGCTGAAGAGCATCGGCAGTTTGAGCGTCTTCACGTTCAGCCCTTTTTCTGCCGCGGTTTCCTCCGTTTCCCCGACGGACGCCGCCTCGGGATTCGTGTAGATGACGGATGGGATCGCGTCGTAGCGCATCACGTCGTCGATGCCACGGATCACATTGACCGCGGTTTCCGCCTCGCGGTACGCCGTGTGCGCCAGCATGGAGACGCCGTTCGCGTCCCCGGCGGCGAATATGCCCGGCACGTTTGTCCGCATCGTTTCGTCCGTGCGGATCCCGCCGTTCGCGCCGAGTTCGATCCCGAGCGATTCGAGCCCGATCCCCTGCACGTTCGGCTTGCGTCCGACGGCGATCAGGATTTTGTCCGCCTCCACGATGAATTCTTCTCCGTTTGCTTTCGTGCCGTGGATGAGTCCGCCCTCGACCGACTGGACGCGGCTTCCGGTCAGAAACTTGATCCCGCGAGCCGTACAGTTCCGCTGGAGCAGCGCCGCGATGTCACGGTCGAAACGGCCTCCGATCCGGTCGAGCGCCTCGATGACCGTTACGTCCGATCCGGCCGAGTTGAAATACGACGCCATCTCCAGTCCGATCGCGCCCGCTCCTACCACGGTCAGCCTTGCCGGAACCTCCTTCAAAGACAGGATTTCCCGGTTGGTGCCCGCGATCCCGGCGGACAGGGCTTCCTTCAGCCCCGGGATCGGCGGGACCGAGGCCGAAGATCCGGTCGCGATCAGCACGTTTTTTCCGCAGAACTTCTCTCCGCCGGCCTCCACGATGAATTCGCCTGCCTCATTCCTGCCTGCCAGGATGCCGTTTGCGCGGACGATGGTTGCACGGGCTTTCTTCATCTGCATCTCCACGCCCGCGACGAGTTTCTTCACGACCTTGTCCTTGCGCGCCGTCACGAACGCGTGGTCCAGGGCGGCCCCGTCTGTCGTCACGCCGTATTTCGCCGCGCCGCCTTTTGCGTAGTCGTACAGTTTCGCGGAGTACAGCATCGTTTTGGTCGGGATGCATCCTTCGTTGAGGCACACTCCGCCAAGCGTCTTCCCCTCGAACAGCGCGGTGTTCAGCCCGAAATGCCCGGCGCGTTCCGCCGCGCGGAATCCCGCGGGCCCGCCGCCCAGGATCAAGATGTCGTATGTCATTTTTTCCCTCGCTTGGATAGTTTTGGATAATCGGTGGTTATTGCTGCGTCCAGCCATGTTCAAGTCGGGACGCGAGTTCGTTCAAAGACTTTGCCGCCCGGAGTGCATCGATGCCGGCACGGTCGTAGACGAGCGTCAGGCGGATTGCCGGATATACCTCGGTTTTGCCCTGTTTATCGCCCCCGGGCTGCATGGAAACCGTGCCGATGCCGAGCGCGCAGAGTTCCGGCGGCGTCAGCTCGGGCATGAAGAAATCCGCCCCGTATCCGCTCAAATCCGCCACGGTGAACGTCCCATCCTGAAACTCCTGCGGCTTCGAGGCGAATCGTCTGCAGCGCGACGCGGCATTCCGCATCAGCACGCTCAGTTCGTTCAGGGTGTATGTCTCGGCGCACCGGATCACAGGTTTCAGCGTGCCGAACGGCGTTTCGACCGTCAGGCGCAGATGCACTGTGCCGTATTCGTAGATGCGGTCGATGTGGCGGCGGGCGTTAAGTTCGTGTTTTTCAGCGAGAAGGTGTGCCAGCTCGTAACAGACGACCATGCCGGGCAGGTAGCCGTTTTGAGGCGTGCAGAGGGCAAGTATACTCCGTGCGTCAAACACTCTGCTGACGAATCCGGCCTGTTCGGTCGCGGTCTTTGCTTCGATCCCCCTCGCGACGATCCGGTCGGCCTGCGTCAGGGGACGCCCGGGATGGATACCCGTTGTTTTGCGTTCTGGTTCACTATGGAATGCTGTTCGGACCGCTTTCAAAATGTCGCGTTCGAGGATGCGCCCCTGCGGTCCGCTTCCCCGGCGGATCGTTTTCAAGTCCACGCCGAGCTCGTTTGCCCGCTTTCGCGCCCTCGGCGAGATTCTTCTTTCCGCGTCTGCCTTATTTTGAGGAAGAATACGGCTTTCGTCCGGTTCGGAAGCCGTCCCCGGTTTGTCCCGGTCTTCCGTCTTGATTCCGACCTGGGGAGCATCCTCTTCGTTGACCGAGTCCCTCAACAGGATTTCAATGTCCGAATCCGTAAACTTCCCGTCAACGTCGGACAGGATCCCGACGGGACTTCCGACCGCCGCCTCCTCTCCTTCCCCGGTCAGAATGCGCACGAGGATCCCGTCCGATTCCGCCTCGTGTTGAAACGTTGCCTTGTCGGTTTCGAGCGAAAAGACGGGCTGCCCTCTATGGATGCGGTCCCCCTCGCGCACAAGCCATTTTGACAGGATTGCGCTCTCGTCCGAGACGCCCATCTGGGGCATCCTGATCGTACTCAGCATGGATGCGGCCCGCTTGCGCTCAGATCACGTGGACGCCCGCTGCTCGGAACGCCGCCTTGATCGATTCCGGTGCCTTCGAATCCGTGATGAACGTATCGATATCCTGGAGTCGTGCGAACGTGAACGGCAGGATCGAGTTCAGCTTTGTGCTGTCCATCATCATGATGACGCGCCGTGCCGATGCGATGACCGCACGTTTCAGCACGCATTCATGCTGTCCCCCGACGGAGAACCCGGTCGCGTCGGTGTACCCGGACGCGCACACGAACGCCGTGTCGATATTGAGCGTTTTGAGCTGGTCCAGCACGTTCAGCCCGGTGATCGAGATCGTTTTCCGCTGGAGCGTCCCGCCAAGCAGGATGACCGTCGGGTTTGTCTTTTTGAGCACGATTTCGATCCCGATGTTCGGCGCCGACGTGATGATGATCAGGTTCCGGTCGGGGAGCTCGCGTGCCAGCATCATGGCCGTCGAGCCCGCGTCCAGGTACATGCTGATGTCGGTTTCGACCAGTGCAGCCGCCTTCGCCGCGATTTCCTGCTTCAGGTCGCAGTTGCGTTTTTCCCGTTCGCCATACATTCCCACGCTCACTTCGTAGCTCGTCGGCATGATGCGCGCACCTCGTTTCGTGCGGATGAGGAATCTTCTCTGCTCCAGAAACTCCAGGTCCCTGCGGATCGTCATCTCCGACCAGTCGGAGAATTCCCCGGCGAGCTCGGATAAAGTCACGTCGCCTTTGCGTTCGATGTAGCGTTTGATGGCTTCCTGTCTTTCTTTCATCGGTCGTTCCTTTGCGTGGTTGAATGGCGTTGTGTTCTGGGTTGTGCCTCATGTCTGTATTTGCAGATGGATGAAACGGCACGTCAGGCGGGCCGGATTTGAGGCGGATTGTTGTCGCATGCGGCGGATTTCCTGGCACATGTGTTTTGTGCGCGGTATTTTAATGTATCACACGTGATGCAGGATGTCAACCCTTATCCTGTGAAATATTCACATTATGCGGCCGTTCTTGTCAGAAAAATGTTGAATTGAACTCAAAACATGTTGGCTTTCCCGTTCGCTTCGCTGTGTTGCCGGTAACGTCTGCATGTTTGCCGCATATTGCTTGCGTGGCGGTGTGCCGCCGCGATTGGCTTTTTTTGCGTGCGCGTATATTGTGTATATGTTTGTGTGCACTTCGACGAATTATTTTTCGATTTTTTCGGGAAACCGGCTTGACAAGAGGCGGATTTGGGTGTATTTTATATGATATCGGTTCTGCAAAAGGCCGGTGTTCCCTTCAAAATCGAGGAATTGGCGACGAAAAAGCGTTGCGGCGATCGGGTCCGGGTCCGAAGAAAAATCGAAAAATCTTCGGAAACGGGTTTGACAAAGCGCAAAAGTGTGCTATAGTATATATCACCCGCTTGATTCGGAGTTATGATTCGAGGCGAG
>JAFXYP010000053.1 GCA_017541665.1 Lentisphaeria bacterium
GCCTCGTCCGCATGGCACAGCAGTACGACATGCAGCTGCACGGCCACTGCTTCGTGTGGTACCAGCAGACGCCCGGATGGGTCTACCGCGACCTCCAGCCCGGCGAACAGGGCCGCGCCACCCTCATCAAGCGTATGCAGAACCACATCCGCACCCGCATCGCCCACGACAAGGAAAACTTCCACGTGTGGGACGTGGTGAATGAAGCGGTCGTCCAGGACGGCTCCATGAGAAAGTCCTTCTGGTACAACATCGTCGGCCCGGACTACGTGAAGCTCGCGTTCGAAACCGCCCGTGAGGCCGATCCGACCGCCAAGCTCGTGTACAACGATTTCGACACCGACCTGGCCGCCAAGCGCGACGGCATCGTCCGCCTCGTGAACGAGGTCAACAAGGACAAGAAGCTCGTCGACTACATCGGCATGCAGTGCCACTGGCGTTACACCGACCCGGACATGGACCAGGTCGAACGCACCATCCAGGCGTTCCTCAGCACCGGATGCGACATCCTCATTTCCGAGCTTGATATCGACATCCTGCCGCGCGACCGCCGCAACCCGAACCCGTACCCGAACGGCGTCCTCCCGGCGCTGGTCCAGCAGGACCTCCGCGACCGCTACCGCGACGCCTACGCGCTCTTCCTGAAATACCGTGACCGCATCGTGGCCGTGACCCTCTGGGGCCTTACCGACAACGGCTCCTGGCTCGATGGCTATCCCTTCGGCGGCCGCCGCAACGCCCCGCTGCTCTTCGACCGCCAGAACAAGCCGAAACCCGCCTTCTGGGGCGTGGTCGACGCCGCCGCCATGTACGGCCGCGACCTCGGCGACCGTTTCCAGTACAAGGACGGCATCGCCTGGGAAAAGGACGTCCGCACTATCTACAAGCCTGAGAGCGGCACCGTCTCCGATCCCTACGTCATCCGCCTCGCCTCCAAGCGCCTCGTGTGCGTCTTCTCCACCGACGAGGGCGGCGGAAAGCGCGTCATCAAGTACGTGACCAGCGACGACGACGGCGAGACCTGGAGCGAGACTCCCGCCCAGCTGTGCGCCGTGAACGGCAAAGACTGCGTCCGTCCCACCATCGCCCAGATCGCGCCCGCGCCGACCGGCATGCAGCCGAACCCCGCCGGCGTGGTCGTCGCCAGCGTCTTCGACAAGGACGGCGAGAACTACATCTACGCCACCGAAGACCAGTTCCAGACCTGGTCGCTCCGCGCTCCGAGCCAGAGGATCCTGCCGTACCCGGATTCCATCTTCGGCTACCTCAATCTGAAGAGCGGAAAGCAGATCCACTCCGCCGACCTCGCGAAGCAGATCGGACTGAAGGGCGAGAACCCGGTCGCCATGGAACTCAAGGACGGCCGCATCCTCATCTCCGCCAACACGGAGAAGGGCATGTCCGTGCTCATCACGAAGAAGCCCGTGGCCGACGTCACGAAGCTCAAGGCCGCCGACTTCTCGGCCGCGTCCAATCCCGCCGATGCGGCCGCCGGAACCGTCTCTGCCGATACCACCTCGCCGCGCATCCTCGCGGTCGGCACGGACAAGGACGGCTCCTCCATCGTCCTGCGCCGCGGCCTCGGCATGGCCGAATACAAATGATTCAGGCGATCTGACCATATCCCGCCGGAAGCGCTTCCCCTCTCCGCTTCCGGCGTTTTTTTTAACCATGGGGGAAAAGGGAACCTGACATGTCAGCAAAAAATATTTCCGCCCTCGGATTCGCGGCCTTCGCGATCGCCGCGGGCGCGCTCTTCGCGGCGGACGGCGACTCCGGCACCCTGAACGTGAAGGTCTCCGCCGATTTCGGCAATACGAAGGAAGTCAACAAAAACCCGGTCGGCATCTTCTATGAAGACCTCGGACGCGCCGCAGACGGCGGCCTCTATGCCGAGCTCGTCGAAAACCGCGACTTCGAGTATTCCGCCGCCGACAAGGACGGCTGGAACGGCATGACCGCCTGGCGCGTCCTCGCGCTCGAAGGAGCCTCGGGCGTCAGCGAGATCGCCACCGCAGACCCCATCCACGCGAACAACTCGCACTACATCGTCCTGCACGTCAGGCAGCCGAACACCGTGTTTCTGCAGAACAACGGCTTCGGCGGATTCGGGCATGAGAAGGTGGACGGCGCGAGCCCCATGGCCGGCGTCGGCTCGCCCGAAGGCGGCATCCCGGTCAAGCGCGGCGCGAAGTACGATTTCTCCGTCTTCATGCGTTATGTCGGCACCGAGGGCAAGCACTACGTCCACGTCCAGCTGACCGACCCGGACGGCAACTGCCTCGGCCAGGCCAACTTCTACCGGGAGAAGACCTCCACCTGGGAAAAGGTCGAGGCCGTCCTCACCTCGAATGCCGACTGCGACAACGCCACGCTCACCGTCATCCCGCAGTCCGAAGGCGACTACCACTTCGACATGATCTCACTTTTTCCACAGGACACGTTTCGCGGCCGTAAAAACGGGCTCCGCAAAGATCTCGCGGAGGCGATCGAAGGACTTCATCCGTCCTTCGTCCGGTTTCCCGGAGGATGCGTCATCCACGGAGACTGCGTCGCGAACGCCTACCGCTGGGAAGAATCCGTAGGCCCGCTCGAGGCCCGCGTGCCCATCCGCAACATGCGGCACTACCACCAGACACGCGGCCTCGGCTACTACGAGTATTTCCAGTTCTGCGAAGACATCGGGGCGGAGCCGCTCCCGGTCGTCCCCGTCGGCCAGTCCTGCCAGTTCTCCGGCGGCCCGGCCCACTGCGAGCTCCTGCCCATGGACCGGATGGAACAGCTCACGCAGAGCATCCTGAACCTCATCGAATGGGCGAACGGACCGGCGGACTCCGAATGGGGCCGCGTCCGCGCCGAAGCCGGCCATCCCGAGCCCTTCAATATGAAGTATATCGCGCTCGGCAACGAGGAACGCTACACCGAAGGCTACGCCGAACGCATGACCATGATCTGCAAGGCGATCCAGGCGAAGTACCCGGACATCAGGATCTGCGGCAACGCCGGGCCCGGCGCCAACGACGATTTCCACGACGTCACCGACGGCCGCGACTTCACCCTCGGCTGGAAGCTCGCGGCCGACAACCATATGGCACTCGTCGACGAGCACTACTACAAGCCCGCCTCCTGGGTCTACGACAACCTCGACTACTACGACAAATACGATCGCGGCGGGCCGAAGGTCTTCCTCGGCGAGTATAATTTCAACACCTCCCTCGACGGCGGCATGGAGACCGCGCTCGTGACCTCGCTCTACCATCACATGATGGAACGCAACGGCGACCTCGTGGTCTGCGCCACGTATTCCCTCTGCCTCGTCCGCAACCGCAACCTCGGCACCAACCAGCGCACGCTCATCAACTTCAACCGCAGCACGCACTCCAAGTCCGACAGCTACTGGATCCTGAAGATGTTTGCGGAAAGCGCGGGCGACCGGTACGTCAGCACGAAACTCGACGTCGGTTCCAGTGACGAATTCGACCTGAAGCGCGTCGGCGCATCCGTCCTCCGCGACACCGCGTCCGGCGACATCTTCGTGAAGGTCACCAACATGACCGGCAGGCCCGCCGCCGTCAGCATCGACCTCGGCGGACAGGCCACTTCCGAAAATGCCACACTCACTTCCTATTCTGCGAGGAGCCTCGACGACATGGATGCCGTCCTGAAGTCCGGGCCGTTCAGGGGCGGTTCGAAAATGCAGCTCGCCGCCGGGCCGTATTCCCTCAATATCATCCGCCTGGGAGACGGGGCTTCCGCAAAATAGTGCCTGGCTTTGCTCAAGCACGGGAATATGCAATCTCCAAACCAAAAACCTCAAGCCTCCGGTCCGTTGCCGGGGGCTTTTTTGCCTTGGGATCCGTTCCGTCCTTTTGAAATGCAAAAACGTTTTTTTCTTTGAAAACGTGAAAACTGACGGTTGCAAAAGGGCAGGGGCTATGCTATATTACGGTAGCACAAAACAATAATGCGGCATCAGGCAGCTGCCGCCCGGATCGGGCGTGTGGCCAATGAGGCTGTTTTGAACAACCGGAGAACTGTCAATGAAAAAACACTTCGGCACTCGCAACAGATTATTCAGCGTCTTCCTGGCGATGATCGGCTTGCTCCTGCTCGGATATGTCATATACAATACGTTCGAACTCCGGAAAAATACCCGTGTCATGCGGGAGTCCAGGCAGGAGTACGGAGCTTACACCCGCATCCAGTCCCGTATGCGCGAAGGCTCGGACATCCTGACGGAGGCCGTGCGGCGCTATGTGGCGACCGGCGATGTGAAGTACCGCGACGAATACTTCCGGGAAGCGTTCGATACGAAGAACCGCGAATGGGGATTGAGCCTGCTGGAGCAGATGCCTGATACCGGGCACATGTCGGCCCAGATCAAGAGCGATTTCATGGAGGCGATGAAGCACTCCCTCGACCTGATGAACATGGAATACACCGCGATGCGTCTGATCGCGACCGATGAGGAATTGAGCGACCCCTCGTATCCCAAAGAACTGAAACATGCCCAGGTCCCGCCGGAGGATCTGGCGAAGAGCAAGCACGAACGGGAACATGTTGCCCTGAATATTGTATTCGGCGACGAATACGCGGAAGGCAAGAAGAAGATCTACGACACCCTGGACAAAAGCCTGTCCGGCGCGGCAAGAATGGCGGAAAACCGCCGCGCGGAGGCGACCAGACGCCAGAATTACCTCTGGATCAACCAGCTGGTCTCCATGTCGCTGTTCGTCCTCTGCTTCCTGCTGATGCTTTTCTGGGCGGAACGGATCTTCTCGCGCAGGACGGCGTTCCTGCACCAGATGCTGGACAGTCTCCCGCTCCTGATTTTCCTGAAGGACAGCAAGACCAAACGCTACCTGCATGGAAACCGGACGTTCAATGAGTATCTCCGCCGGGTCGGTTTTCAGGATCCGACGGGAAAGACCGACTACGATCTCATTCCCGCCGAAATGGCGCGCGCAGCCGAAATCAATGAACTGGATGCGCTGGGCAAGGATGTCCCGACCGCGCATGAAGAAGTGATGCCGGGTCCGAACGGCCAGACGCGGTATTTCCGCACGACCCGGATCGGCATCCGGAATGCGAATGGAAAGCCATGTCTGCTTGCCATGGCGCAGGAAATAACCGAGGAGCGGGAACGCCAGACTACCAGCGAAGCCACGGAGGAGGCGCTGATGTCGCTTCAGCAGGACCCGATGCAGTTCTCCCTCGCAAAGATCCTGGAACTCATCCGGAACCGCCTGAATGCGGATTATTGCTATCTCGCACGCTGCAGCGAGGAAGAAGGCCTCATTTCCGTCGAACCGGACACGTTCATGATCCGCGGCGGATACAGGCTGCCGCGGCGGATTTCCGCCGGCATCCGTCAGATCGACGTCCTGGTCGACCGCATCCGTCTGCTCGGGATCGGGATCTTCGACGAGGCCGAGTCCACCCGTGTCCGAGAGGTTTTCAAGATCCAGCAGGCCGCGCCCGACATTCCACGCGCCGCCTGCCATATTGCGGTGCGCCTGAACGTGCAGGGGGCGTTCTGGGGGCTGCTTGCCGTGGGCTACGGCGTCAGGCGTTCGCTGACCGACATCGAGAAGATCTATTTGCAGAAGAATGCCCGGATCCTCGAAAACGCGATCGAGCGCAAGAAAATCTATGCCGCGCTCGCCAAGGCAAAAAACGACGCCCAGAACGAGAGCGACATCTCCGGCAGCATCCTCAACCTGATGCCGCTTCCCTGCGTCGTGAAGGACCCCGCCAACGAATTCCGCTACATCCGCTGCAACAAGGCCTATGCGTCCCTCCACCACATGGAGCCGTCCGAGATGATCGGCAAGCACGGGGAGGATTTCTATGCGGGCAAGTCCCTCGAGATCATCCGGCGCACCGACGCCGAGGCCATGGAGAAACGCGAACTCATCAACTTCGAGGACACCTGCCTGTGGGGTGAATGCAACCGCCGCGTCTTCATGTACTGGAAACTCCCGATCACGCTCAACGACGGCCGCACGCTCCTTTTCTGCGTCGCCCAGGACGTGACCGAGATCAAACAGAAGATCAACACCGAGCATTTCCGCAACGAGATCACGGCGTTCCTGCTCGGCCATTCCGAACCCGAGGAGCTGCTGGATTTCGTCGCGAAACGCCTCATCGAGACCCTCGGATGCCAGCACGTGCTCCTGCACCGGCACGACGGCACGCGCCAGGACTGGTTCCCGGACAACGAGCACACCTACTGCAACAAGTGTGTCGACTGCCCGCTGAAGACGGCCGACCCGTCGCTCTTCAGCCACAACGGAAACGTGGTGCTGAACGACGACAATATGTCCGACTTCCCGCTGCCGGAAAACTGCCCGACCAGGATCCTCATCGCCCGCCAGATCTTCTTCGAGGGCGACGAATGGGGCAAGATCGCCACGCTCTTTACCGGCGACGCCTTCGAGTCCCTCGGGTTCTGCGAAGAACTTCTCGAACAGGTCGCGAACGTGATTTCCGTCTGCATCGAACGCAAGGCCAGAAACATGGTCATCAAGCGCCAGAACGAGGAGGTCGTTCGCATCAACCGCCAGCTTCAGCTCGCGCGTGACCGCGCCGTCGCCGTCGAGAAGTCCAGAAGCTATTTCTTCTCCTGCGTCAGCCACGACATCCGTACCCCGCTGAACGCCATCATCGGCTATGCCGAGCTCCTGAAGAAAGGAATGGGCGACGAAAAGGACCGGACGGGGGCCTGCGACGCCATCACCATGAGCGGACGCTCCCTGCTTCAGCTCATCAGCGACATGATCGACCTCGCCAGGCTGGAGTCCGACACGATCGTCATCGAGCCCGTCATGACCGACCTCGACGCGCTGGGGAACAAGGTCCTGCATTCCTTCGAGATTGCCGTCGCGGGCAAGCCGGTCAGGCTGCGCACCGAATGGGACAAGGATTTTCCATATGTCAACATCGATCCGAAGCGCGTCTGGCAGATCCTTTTCAACCTGCTCGACAACGCCGTCAAGTTCACGGAGAAGGGCGAGGTCGCCCTGCGGTTCGCGTTCGAACGCGGCGCGGACGCGGAAACGGGCGTCCTCTTCCTTTCCGTGTCCGATACCGGCGTCGGCATGGACGCCGAGGAACAGAAGCTCATCATGATGCCGTTCGCCTCCCTTGCCGAAACCGGCCGGCACAAAACCGGATCCGGGCTCGGCATCTCCATCTGCCGCCACCTCGTCGACCGTATGAACGGCGCTTTTTCGCTCCGTTCCGAACCGGGCCGCGGCACGACGTTCGACATCCGCATCCCGGACGTCAAGTTCTCCGAACGCACCAACACGTTCCCCAGGCCCGACAGCCGAATCGACTTCCACGGCAAGGCCCGCGAGGGACTCCACATCCTCATCGTGGACGATGTCCCGCTGAACATCTCCGTCCTGCGCGCCATGCTCCGAAAGAACGGCGTGACCGACATCGTCTGCTCCGTGAACGGAAAGGATGCCCTCGACAAGATCCGGGCGAGCGTGAAACCGTTCGACCTGGTCCTCACCGACCTCTGGATGCCCGAAATGGACGGCAGGGTCCTGCTTCAGCAGCTTCGCACCGATCCGAGGTTCCAGTCGCTCAACGTCATTGCCATTACCGCCGATGTCGACGCGAAGGAGGAGTGCATGGAGCTCGGGTTCAGCGATGTGATCTTCAAGCCCGTTACGCTCGCGAAGATCGTCAATTTCCTTCCGCCTCCTTCGGACGGGAAGCCCGCGTAAGTTCAAGTGGGATTGGAATATGCGCCGCCGGATGCGTGATTGCTCCGGCGGTTTTTTTTGGGGGGACGCGGCAGGGGATGTCTTTTTCCGCTCCGTTCCGATGAAAGGCTGTTGTCGGCGGAAATCCCTTTTTTCGATGAGATTAAAAAAATAATCGCCCGCCCCGGCAGTCCCGTGTTCTCCATGGGGAGAAGCGGGAATCTATGCGGAACGGGCAGTCGGCGCTCGCGAAATCGCGGGGGGGTGATGCGCCGGTGGTTCGTATGCCGGCTCAGGCCTGCGGCGCCGGATCGACGGGGACGACGTCCTCTGCCTGGGGGCCTTTCGCTCCCTGGCCGACGGAAAATTCGACGAGCTGCCCCTCTTTCAGGGTGCGGTAGCCTTCCGACTTGATGGCGCTGTAGTGGACGAAGATGTCCTGCGCGCCTTCACGCTCGATGAATCCGAAGCCTTTTGTGTTGTTGAACCATTTGACTTTGCCTTTTTCGCGTTCGCCCATGTTTTGCCTTCGATCTTGTTGCTCCCGGTTGGTTGTTGAACAGGCGGCTCGCGCGTCCGGGACCGTTGGCTTGCCGTCGGATGGCATGCACGCCGGGGCGTCTGTCCGAGAAAAACCCGGATTTGGAAACGTGTCATGCTTCTCCGCTGATAATTATACCCCATAAAAAGAGAAAAGAAAAGAGGCGGAACCGTAAAAAAGAAGAAAAAACATAAAAATTTCAAAAAAAAGCAGATTTTTTTACGTTAGCTAACGCAGCTTTGCTCTAACACTAAAGAATTATTCTGTACACATTCCGGGGCGCCATCTGCCAGTTTTGTGCTGAAAAAACTCGTTTCCCATACTTTCTGAACTGGAAAGATGTTTGAATATCTAAAAGAATTATGCGGACAGCTTTCGGGCGGAAAAATCGGGAAAAAAAGTCTGCCGTCCGATCGAATTCTTGAGGTGGGATGAATGTATCTTTCCTCGCGCGGGACTGTCACGCTTCCGGTACGGGGTACAGGAATTCTTTTCGCGGGATGCGCGGCGTGAGCCCGATCTCGTGCAGGACTTTCGCGCAGGTCAGTGCGTCCTCCAGCGCATTGTGGTGCCGGAATTGAATGCCGTAATATGACGCCACGCAGTTCAGGGAATGCGAGGCGAGCTCCGGCAGGGCGCGCCTGCTGGCGGTGAGGCTGCACACATAGGGGAACCGGACGGGCGGCAGGTCGTAGAGCCCCAGCACGGCGCGGAGATGCCCCAGGTCGAACGGCGCGTTGTGGATGACCACATAGTCCGCCGACAGCAGCAGGTCGCGCAGTTCCGGCCAGACGGCAGGGAATTCGTCCGCGCCGTCCAGGTCGCACATGCCGATCCCGTGAACGCGGTAGCAGAACGACGCGATCCAGTCCATGCCCGAATGCGGCCGTACGAGCCGTTCGAGCGTTTCGGCCTCCTCGCCGTCCTGAAGAATGCCGCATCCGACCGCGCAGATGCTCCCCGCGCAGCCGTTTGCCGTCTCGAAATCAAGTCCCGCCAGCCGCATTATGTCTCGTTTGTTCCTTTCAATTTTTTCAGTTCACGCGCGTCTCGCGTTCAAGTGAAATGCCGAGCGTAAGCGAGGATTACCGAGGCGGCGCAGCCGCCCCCAGCGAAGCGGCAAACAAATCTATAGCACAATAAAACATTATTCGTCTGTCTGATCGTTGTTGGATTCCTCGGTTTCTCCGTCTTTCCTCGTCTTTGTGTAGTACCACATGATGTGGTCAAAGGCATTTCTGGAAATCTTATTCCCGTTTTTTTTCAAAATGTCTCCTATACATTTCTGATATTCCCTGTAATAATCGGAGGGTTTCTCTATCTTGCTTTTGTTGAAAGGTTTTAAAGCGTACTTGGTTCCAAAAAAAATAGCGTAATCAGGAAGGACGTTTATGACAATATTGTCGTAAATGGAATAAAAGTCCTGCCATATCCTTCCCTCAAACAAATAGAAACACATGTAATGGCAGAATTTTGTTGCAAAAGAGAAATTGACACGATTTCTTTCTTTACCTTCTTTATCTTCTTTATCTTTTGTTTTTACCTTAATACTTTTTGCAATTATGTCAATCAAAGGATAGTCCTTTTTTTTCAGCATATCTTTCATCTCCTTCAATGTGCTTGCATTTTTAATGATTTTTTTAGCAATCTTTTCCATCTCAATTCTACTCATCCTTGTGGAGTTTTCGGAATTGATACGACGAATAATACTTTCTATGGTTTTCTTTTTATAGAGACTCTTGTCTTTCTTCAGTTCTTCAATGAAATGCTTTGCACTTTCCGTGTTAGTCTTATCCACGGTTTTTTCATAGCGCGGGTTAAGAAGGATTCTTGCCCCAATCTTGGCCGCGTTTTCTTTTGTTAAGCAGACAAGTTTGCTGTCTTTGTAGTATTCAAGTTCCAATCCCGATATGAATTTCTTAGCAAGTTCTTGTTCCTGTCGGATTAAAATGCCGCCATTCTTTTCCGATTGTTCGCTCATGGTCCTGCTCCTTGGGGAATGTTGGTTTGAAACAGCTTTCTCCTTTGTAATATGCAGCTTTTTTGCGTTTTTTCAAGCTGAATTTGATGAAAATGTCTTTCATTGTGCGGATATGAAAAAAGGCTCTCTCCGCGGGGACGGAGGGAGCCTGAATACTGCGGAAGAACCGAGGCGGATCAGCCGTTGAAGGCGGCGAGGGATTCCTCGACGCGTGCGAGCTTTTCCTTGAGGTCGGCGAGCTGGGTCTTCACGTCCTCGACGACTTTCGCGGGGGCGCGGCTGACGAATTTTTCATTGCCGAGTTTCGCCTCGGCGGCCTTGATCCAGCCGGTGAGTTCGGCTTTCTGCTTCGTGAGCTTCTCGCGTTCGGCGGCGGGGTCCACGAGTCCCTTCAGCGGCAGGAAGATCGCGCCGGCGTCGCAGACGATGGAGGGCGCGGGCGTGCCGTCGTCGGAGGCGTAGTTCTCCAGCGAGATGCTGATGAGAGAGGCGTTCAGCATGGCGGTGAGGGAGTCCATCTGCTCGCAGAGGGAGTCCAGGATCTCCTGCGAGGCGGCGCGGATGTGGTACTCGATGCGCTTGCCGGGGGCGATGTTGTTCGAGAGTCGCAGGTTGCGGCCGGCGGAGATGAGTGCGTACTTGTCGGCGGTCATCTCGGAGATCTTGTCCGCATTCGCGGGGAGCGCGAGGTCGGCCTCCGGGAACGCCGCGGTCATGATGGACTGGCCGTCGGCGAGGAATCCCATGCGGTGGGCGAGCTCCTCGGTGATGAAGGGCATGAAGGGGTGCAGAAGGCGGAGGAGCTTCCAGAGCGCGTAGTCGAGCACGGCGAGCGCCTGTTTCTTCGCTTCCTCGTCGGCATTGAAGCGCGGCTTGCACGCCTCGATGAACCAGTCGCAGAAGTTGTTCCAGACGAGCTCGTAGATGTCGTGCGCGGCGGAGTGGAAGCGGAATTCGCGGAGGGAGGTGTTCACGTCCGCGCACGCCTTTTCCAGCGTGTTGAGCAGGTGGAGTTCATCCTGTGTGAGCTTGTCGACCGGGATCGCGAGCTTGTCGAACGACGCGGAGACGGGGCCCTGCATGGTGCGGAAGCGGCAGGCGTTCCAGAGCTTGTTCGCGAAGTTGCGTCCGAGCTCGCACTTCTCGTTGGAGTAGCGGATGTCCATGCCGACGGGTGCGATGTAGACGATGGAGAAGCGGAGGGCGTCGGCGCCGTATGTCTCGATGACCTTCAGCGGGTCGGGGGAGTTGCCGAGGGACTTGCTGAGCTTGCGGCCGAGTTCGTCGCGGATGATGCTGGTGAAGTAGACGTTGCGGAACGGCAGGTCGCCCTTGAACTCGTATCCTGCCATGATCATGCGCGCGACCCAGAAGAAGATGATGTCCGGGCCGGTCACGAGGTCGTTGGTCGGGTAGAAATACTTGAGCTCGGCGGTGTCTTCCGGCCAGCCCATGATGGAGAAGGGCCAGAGCCAGGAGCTGAACCAGGTGTCGAGCACGTCCTCCTCCTGGTACCAGCCGTCGCCTTCGGGCGGGTTCACGCCCACGTAGACTTCGCGGTTCTCGTCGTTCACGTCGCCGCGGTACCAGGCGGGGATGCGGTGTCCCCACCAGATCTGGCGGCTGATGCACCAGTCCTGAATGTTCTCCATCCAGTGGAAATAGGTCTTGGCCCAGCGGTCGGGATAGAACTTGATCGCGCCGGAGCGGACGGCTTCGATGGCGGGCTTGGCAAGCTCGTCCATGCGGACGAACCACTGGTCGCTGAGGAGCGTTTCGATCTCCACGCCGCCGCGCTCGGAGAAGCCGACGTTGTGGACGATGTCCTCGATCTTTTCGAGGAGGCCGAGGCTTTCCATTTCGGCGACGCACTGCTTGCGGCATTCATAGCGGTCGAGCCCGGCGTA
>JAFXYP010000054.1 GCA_017541665.1 Lentisphaeria bacterium
AAGCCGCCGGCTTCCTTCGTGGCGAAGTTGAAGATGCCGAAACGGTAGCCCATGAAGTGGGGCATGCTGTAGGGCATGTTGATGGCGTTGCCGATGCGCGTCCAGGTCTTGCCGTCCTTGCTGTAGTAGAAGAAGGACTGGTCTTTCCTGCGGGCGTTGAGCTTGTATTCGTCCGAGGCGGGTGCGTTGACCGGTGCCACGTCGACCTCGACGCGGAGGTAGGCGATGTCGCCGTCGAGCGGGACGGAGGCGATCTCGTTCATGGCCTGCTGCGGCTGCTGGGGCTGTTGCTGGGGGCCGGGGCCGCCGCCGAAACCGCCACGGCCGCCGCGGCCGCGACCGCCGCCGCCAGCCGGGGTGCACATCACGATGGTCTTCCTGCCGTCGGCCATCTTGACGCCGACGAAGCCCCACTGAGCCTGGAAGGAGGAAAGACCGGCGTAGTCGCCGTCCTTCATGTTCTTCGTGTCGACCTTGATCTCGGCCGTGGAGGTCGGGCCGAACGTGCGCTGGGAAAGGATGTTCCGGGATTTTTCAAGGGAGTTGACCACCATGCCGGTCTTGAAGCGGATCCAGCCGGGACGGTCCTTGATGCTCCAGAGGGAGTTGTCCGGGATGTGGTTCCACTGCCAGACGAGCGGGAGGTCGCGGTCGCCGGACTTGCGGTTGAACTCGTCGCTGGCGACGACTTTCGGGATGGCCGGGTGCTTCACATTGATCGGGAGGGCGGGCAGGGTCTTGCCGTCGCCGTCGGTGCCGATCATGGGCCAGCCGTCTTTCCAGGTCACGGGGACGAGGAACGGGATGCGTCCGACGCCGCCGCGGTCGCCGAAGAGGAGGGCGTACCATTTCCCGTCCGGGGTGTCGACGAGGCCGCCCTGGGCGATGCCTTCGCACGAGAAGATCATTTTGGATTCATAGGGGCCTTCGATCTTGTCGGCGCGGGCGCAGAAGACGCTGCGGACGTTCGGCCAGCCGATGTTGATCAGGTAGTACTTGCCGTCGATGATGTGCATCTGGGAGCCTTCGAGGAGGCTGCCGGTGTTTCCGGCGTCGCGGTTGGTGTCGGCGCGGGAGACGAGGACCTTGTTCTGGATGCGACCGTTGGCATCGACGCCGAGGCCGCCCTTCTTGACGGCGGAGAGGTCGGATGTGAGCTCGACGATCTTGCGGTCGCCACCGTCCCAGATGATGTAGTTGCGGCCGTCCTTGTCAAGCACGAGGGTGTGGTCGTGGAAGCGGGGGAGCGTGGCGATGCGCTTCCAGTCGCCCTTCTTCGGGTCCTTGCTGGTCCAGATGTAGGTGCGGTTGGTGGGCTGGGAGAAGGAGGAGACGTAGAACGTGCCGTCCTTGTAGCGGATGCAGCTGGCCCAGGTGCCGTTGCCGTATTCGTTCTGGCCGTTGGAGAGCGTGAGACGGTCCTTCACGTTCTGGGGCAGGTCGTCGTCCAGCAGGTCGTCGTAGCAGTAGCTGACGATCTCCCAGTTCACCAGGTCCTTGGACATCATCACGGGTACGCCCGGGTTCATGTGCATGGTGGTGCTGGTCATGTAGTAGGTGTCGTCCACGCGGAGGACGGAGACGTCGGGGACGTCCGCCCAGATGACGGGATTGAGGGGCGCCTGCTTGCCGTTGTCGGCGGCGGCCGGTGCATCGTCTGCCGTGGCGCAAGCGGCGGAGACGCAGCAGGCTGCTGCGAGGGCCAGGATCGCGAACGTGTGTTTCATACGGAATCCTTTCTGTTTGGTTTTGTTGGAAAAGAAAGAAGAAGTTTCGAAATTGAACGATTTGAAATAATATATCCCGCGTGCAGGAGATTGGTATGTTTTATCTGTTCAAAAATATATACTATTTGTTCAAACTCCGTTTGAGGCGAATGTGAAGAGCGAGGTGGATGGAAAAGCCCGGGCCGTCCTGATGATTCGGAAAGCCCGGGCAGAATGTTATCGGATCACAGCTTGACGGAAACCTCGCTGCCGTTGTAGTTGACGGTCTGTCCCTCGGAGATCTTCCCGTCGCGGACGACGGTCGCGCGGAAGGTCCTGGTACGTTCGCCGGTCGGATAGGAGCCCTTGCGGCGTCCGATTATCAGGGTCGAGGCTGCGTCGTCCCAGGAGAACGTGATGTCGGAGAATTCGCCTTTCTCGTAGGCGTAGGTCTCGTTGTCGTCCTCATGCAGGGTGAACGTGGCGTTTGCGCCGGGGTAGACGCGGATCTCCATCGGGGCGGAGGTCTTCTGGGTGGCGTACTCGGTGTCCTCGCCGTTGAACGGGACGATGCTGCCGGCGCGGACGAAGAGCGGGAATCTGTCGATCGGGTATTCGCGATTGAGTATTTTTCCGCCGTCGAAGAGTTCGTTGGTGAAGAAATCGTACCAGTTCGCGCCGACGGGGAGTTTTGTTTCGACATCCTTGTCGTTGTGCTCGGCGGCGTACTTCGCGAGTTCGTCGGGCGTTCTCCAGCAGAGCTTGAGTTCGCGGGTATAGAGGTTCTGGTAATAGTCGAGTCGGAAGGCGACCTTCTGGCCTTTCTTCAGCTCGATGTCAGCGGACTTGTAGCGGGCGTCCGCCGAGTTCCAGTCCTCGACAACCAGTTTATCATCGAGCCAGAGGCGGAATCCGTCGTCGCCGGAGACGCCGATTTCGTACTTGCCGTCTTCGGGCGCGGTGATGAATCCGGTGAGGCGGGCGGAGAAATGGTCGCCGTTGCGGAGTCCTTCCGGCCAGTTCACGAGGGGCGGTCCGGGCCAGGAGAGATCGACGACCTTTTCGACGGCTTCGCTGACCTTGCGGCGGAGGCGTTCGTCATTGAAGTATTCGATCTTCACACCGGGCTGGCCGTCGGGCGTGGTGAGCGCGGAGGCGTCGATGACCGGGGGCCGCGGCCGGGAGACCTGGATCAGGGAGCGGGTCACGGGCTGGGCGAGGAACGCGGGGCCGAACATGAACTGGCTTTCGTTGGTCGTGGCGCCGGGGGAATCCGGGAAGTCCATCACGAGCGGACGGGTCATTGTGTAATGGTCCTGCGTGGTCATCCAGGCGAGGCTATAGATATAGGGCATCAGGCGGTAGCGGAGCTTTGCGGCGGAGAGGTAGGAATTGTACGCCTCGGGCGCGATGTCCTTGAAGCGCCAGGGCTCCTTGCTGAAGCCGGTGCCATGCCAGCGGTAGACCGGGTTGAAGATCGCGAACTGGTTCCAGCGGGCGAGCAGCTCCTGATACTCGGGAACGTTGATGCCCCTGAATCCGCCGGAGAAGAACCCGCCGGTGTCCTGCGTCCAGTAGGGCAGGCCGGAGAGCGAGGCGGAGAGGCCGCCGACAATGTCTTCCTTCAGGCGGGCCCAGCTGGCGGTGGTGTCGCCGGACCAGGAGAGTGCGGCGTAGCGCTGCTGACCGGCCCAAGCGGAACGCGTGAGCGTGAGGACGCGCTTGTCGGAGGTCGCGCGCTGTCCCTCGTAGCAGCCCATGGTGGTCATGAGGGAATAAGAGTTCAGGTAGCGGGTGAAATCGCCCATGGCGTTGATGCCGTTTTCCTTGATGTCGCGGATCATGGCGCGCTGGTCGTGGCAGGCGGAACGCGTCTCGACCTCGGTGCCGTCCATCCACGTCGCATCGACGCCGACGTCGAGCAGGCCCTTCTTGACGTGCTTGAAATAGATCTCGCGGCCCTCCTGACTGTAGGCGTCGTAGACGCGCCCCTGGCGGATCCAGTGCGGCGGGTCGAACAGGAGGTTCTTCGCTTTCAGTTCGCGCCCTACGTCGCAGTCCAGACCGACGGTCGGCCAGATGGAGATCAGGATCTTCGCGTGGAGGTCGTTGTGGATGGTGTCGCACATTGCCTTCGGGTCCGGGTAGCGCTCCGGGTCCCAGGTCATGCTGGTCCAGTTGCCGTCGCGGTCGGTCCAGTACTGCCAGTCCTGCACGATGAAGTCGAGCGGATAGTGGTCCTTGCGGAAGCTCTCGACCATGCCGATCAGCTCCTTCTGGCTGCTGTAGCGTTCCTTGCTCATGAAGAAGCCGTACGCCTGGCGCGGGAACATCGGGGCGTCGCCGGTGAGCTCGCGGTACTGTGTGATGACGCCGTCGAGGTCGTTGCCGGTCATGAGATAGTAGTCGACGCCCGCGGGCGCGCTTTCCGACCAGATCGACATGCCGTTCGCGTCGTCCTTGAAGACGGACTGCGAGCAGATGTCCCACAGAATGCCGTAGTCGTTGGACGAGGTGAGGACGTTCGTATAGGCGGGGATGTTCGCCTGGACGATGAGGATCTCCTTTCCACGGTAGTTCAGGAACGGGCGGATCGCCTGTCCGAGGCCGTAGATCGCTTCGCCCGGCTGGAGGGTGAAGGTCTGCCTGACCTCGTATGTGGGGGCGTCGGAGATCGTCACTTCCCTAATCTCCGGGCGGACGCCGGATTTCTCGGAGAGGATCACCTTGCCGTCGGGACGCGTGAACGTCAGCGCGCCGGTGCTCTTCTCGACCTTGACCGTGACGGACTCCGAGGCGAACTCCGCGAATCCGTCCGTATCCTGTTTGAGCGTGAAATCCGCCTTGCCGGGTTTCGCGATGACCGAGATGCTCGGGTGTTTCGCGTGGGAGACGCCGTTCAGGTTCGCGGTCACGCGGAGCGTCTGTCCCTTGTCGCCGAAGACTTCGATGTTTTTCGTGAGGTTACCCGCCTTGATCTGAAGTCCGGCGTCGGTCGCCTTGTACTGGAACGCATCGTCGGCGAGGGCGGTCCCGGAGACGGCGAACGCGGCGAGCGCGCACAGGAGGGTGGCGGTGCGGAGTCCGGGGAAGCCGGATTCGATTTTTGTGTGATTTCTGCGGATCGACATAATCGTTTGAGTTCCTTTCGCAGGGTGGATATTGTTTTTTTTATCCGGTTGTTTGACGTGATAACATATTCTGCCATAACGTATCACGCTGAAAAGGAAAAATCAAACGGATGTCCGAAATAATCCGTTAATATCTGAAAAAATCCGCATTTCGGAACGTTATAAAAGAGTTAAAAAGACGGCCCCGCCCAAAAACACGGAAAAGAGCGGGGCCGTCAGGTCTGCGTCCGAATCGATCCGTGCGGATGGAACCGGAGACCAGGAGGCTGCTCTCCACAGTTTCATGTTGCGCCCAAGGACCGGTCGGAGAGACGGACATCAGACGATGGTTTGAAAGCAAGCCGCATGCCAAATCACGCAAGATGTCGGCGTATAGGTAAAAACTGCGAAAAAAGAGGGCAGAAAGATGAAAAAGATGATGTGCCCACTGGAAAACCTGTAAAAGCCGGGCTATATTATTATGATATTATGATGATAGGTCCGTGGTTTCCGCCTTGAATCATGTCGTCCCGTTGCCCGGGGTGCGTTTGCTTATTACAAAAAACGTGAAAACGGAAGAAAAGATTACGTTTTATGTAAAATGGTATTATTGCATCTGCCTGAAAAAAGTTGGCACGGGATATGCTTGGACAGGGCAGACAACCTCAACAACCCAAGGAGTTGGACAGTATGAGCAATCTGAACAGGATCAACGCGATCAATGCAGTCGCCGAACTCAAAGCCTCCGAGCCGTCGTCTGCAGCCCCCATCGAAACCGATCACAACTACGCGGAAGACGTGTTTGACGCCGCCTCCATGCGCGAGTACCTGCCGAAGGAAATCTGCAGCAAGCTGCTCGCGACCATCGAGACCGGCGCCCCGCTGGACGTGGAAATCGCAGCCGGCGTCGCCCATGCCATGAAGAAGTGGGCGCTCGAACGCGGCGCCACGCATTACACGCATTGGTTCCAGCCGCTGACCGGTTCGACTGCCGAAAAGCACGACGCCTTCCTCGAAATCAAGGACGGCAAGCCCATCCAGTCCTTCTCCGGCAAGAACCTGATCGTCGGCGAACCCGACGCATCCAGCTTCCCCTCGGGCGGCATCCGCTCCACGTTCGAAGCGCGCGGCTACACCGCCTGGGATCCGACCAGCCCGGCGTTCATCAAACGCCACGGCAACGGCGCCACGCTGTGCATCCCGACCGCTTTCTGCGCCTATACGGGCGAAGCGCTCGACAAGAAGACTCCGCTTCTGCGTTCCATGCAGGCGCTCTCCACCGCGACGAAGCGCCTCATGAAGTGCTTCAATCTGCCCGAAGAGAAAGTGGAAATCACACTCGGCGCGGAACAGGAGTATTTCCTGATCGACAAGCATTTCTACCTCATGCGCCCGGACCTCGTCCAGACCGGACGGACCGTGTTCGGCGCGCCTCCGGCGAAACACCAGCAGCTTGAAGACCACTATTTCGGCTCCATCAAGATGCGCGTGCTGAATTTCATGACCGAGGTCGAGAACGAACTCTGGAAGCTCGGCATCCCGGCGAAGACCCGCCACAATGAAGTCGCTCCCGCACAGTTCGAGCTCGCACCGATGTTCGAGGAAGTCAACCTCGCATGCGATCACAACATGCTCATTATGGAAGTGCTCCGCCAGACTGCCGACCGCTTCGGCTTCGTCTGCCTGCTCCATGAAAAGCCGTTCGCCGGTATCAACGGTTCCGGCAAGCACAACAACTGGGCCGTCTCCTACGGCAAGACCAACCTGCTCAATCCGGGCAGCGATCCGCGCCAGAACGCCATCTTCCTGACCGTGCTCTGCGCGATCATCGAGGCCATCGATAAGCACGCCGACCTGCTCCGCGCAGCCGTGACCGGCGCCGGCAACGACCACCGTCTCGGTGCCAACGAAGCGCCTCCGGCCGTCATCTCCATGTACCTCGGCGACCAGCTCGCGGACGTGATCGACCAGCTCGAGCACAATGAAGTCAAGTCCAGCCGCAGCGCCGGCGCCATGCGCATCGGCGTCGACACGCTCCCGCCGCTCCCGAAGGACGCCACGGACCGCAACCGCACCAGCCCGTTCGCTTTCACCGGCAACAAGTTCGAGTTCCGTGCGCCCGGCTCCAGCCAGTCCTGCGCCGGCCCGAATACCGTGCTGAACGTGATCGTGACCGAGGCGTTCGACCGCATCGCCTCCGTGCTGGAGAAGCTCCCGAAGAAGGAATTCCACGACGGCCTCCAGAAGGAGCTCCGCAAGATCATCCGCACCCACAAGCGCATCATCTTCAACGGCGACGGCTACAACGACAACTGGCTGAAGGAAGCCGCGAAACGCGGCCTGCCGAACGCCAAGACCACGATGGACGCGCTCCGCTGCATCACCGCGCCCGCCAATGTGAAGATGTTCGAGAAGTACCACGTCTACACGCAGCGCGAGCTGGAATCCCGCTATGAAGTCTTTCTGGAGGACTACCACCGCAGAATCCATATCGAAGGCGAGATCGCGCTTGAGATCGCCAGCAGCATGATCTATCCCGTCGTCGCACAGGAATACACGAAGCTTGCCGCCGCGGCCGCCTCCGGAAAAGCCGCGGGCGTGAAGGGCGGCGTGAAGTCCCTCTCCGAATCCGCCGCCGCCCTCGGCGCACAGCTCGATGCGCTCAAGGCGAAGTCCGATGCCCTCCGCAAGGCGCTCGGCGGTCTCCATGAGGAGATCATCGCTGCCATGGCGGACCTTCGCGTGGTGGTCGATTCCATCGAGAAGAACGTCTCCGATGAATCCTGGCCGCTTCCGAAGTACCGCGAGATGCTGTTCGTGTACTGACCGGTATTCGAAAAGTATTCCGACACATAGCATCACGGCAAAACTCCGGCCGATCCGCAAAAACTCAGCGGATCGGCCGTTTTCTGTTTCTTGCTCCGCATTTGAGTAAATGCCAAAAAAATTTAGAAAATAATCGTTCGAGAGAGCAAAAACGTTTGCATTTGCTGATTTGACGTGTTATATTGATGCCCGTACCGATTAAACCGCCCAAAGGAGAGTCCTCTGCTATGAAATTTCTGCTGATCGCTCTTAATGTCTTACTCGTTGCTGCCCTTGCGCATCTTGCATGGAAGACCACTTCCGATCCGGTCGCATTCCCCTCGAAGAGCAATAAGCCCGCTCCGAATACCGTGATCGAAAGGAAAAGAGGATCCGCGGCTTCGACCAGGAAGAAAAGCGCGTTGAGCGTGGTGGAGTCACCCGAGGTGGTCGAGAAAAAGATCGAGGCTCTGGAAAAGCGCAATGTTTTCAATACGGAACGCGTGCCGGATGCGCCCGTGAACAGGAACAACGCCCGCGCCCAGCAGCAGATCCGAGCTGACATGAGTCTGGTCGGCACGTACACCATCGGCGATTCCCTCGGCGCGATCATCCTCCAGCGGCTTCAGGGTAACGCCCAGCAGCAGCTGAAGGCGCTCCAGCAGAAGGAGTATGAACAGTACCAGGCGTCCGCGACCCGCGTGACCGGCCCGAAAAAGAAAGCCGAAGCGGCCGCCGCGGGAGCCGAATCCGGGGATGATCCTGAGAATGGCGAAGAAGAGGACAGCAAGGAAAAGAAAGTCATCGTCATGGGGAATCCCTCGATCTCCGCGACCAATATCTTCCGTCAGCATCTGAAAGTCGGCGACACCACGGTGAACGGCTATACGCTCGTCGAGGTGACCCGTACCTCCGCAGTCCTGACCAAGAACTCCGAACGGATCGAACTCTCCCTCCTCACCCCTTCCGAAGCGGGAAATATCGCCCGCCAGCGCCAGAATCAGAACCAGAACAACAACGCCCGGAACAACAATAACAACAATCACAACAATAACAACCGGAACAACAATAACAATAACCGGAACAATAACAACAATAACAACGCCCGGAACAACAATAACAACAATAACCGGAACAATAACAACGCCCGGAACAACAATAATAATAACCGGAACAATAACAGCAATAACCGGAACAACAATAACAACCGAAACAACAACCGCGACGATTTCGAATGGTTCTGAACCCGTTCATCTGAGTCGCGTTTCCGGCCGGAGAATGAAAACAGGGCGGGGCGGGCCATCGAGCGGTCCGCCCGACTGCTGAAGATTCAGTTTCCGGCTTTTTCTTTTCCTCCGTCATGAAGCTCCGTTTCCTGATATTCCTGATCGTTTCGACCGCATTCGCCTTCCTGCTGGCGAAACACGACGTGACCCACGTCGGAATCGAGACGTCCCGCTATTCGACGGTGGAATCCGTGCTGGAACGCGGCACGTTCGCGATCGACGACAGTATTTTCAGCACCCCGGACAAATGCGAACGCAACGGGCATTACTACGGGGACAAGCCGCCTCTGCTGACCTTCGTCGCGATCGCCTGGGGGCGTGTGCTGAAGTGTTTCGGCGTGCGGTACCTGAAGGGGGATTATTTCCGCGCGGTCTATCTGACGGGCGTGCTCGTTTTCGTGCTGTCATGCCTCACCGGATGGTTTTTCTATGTCGGGCTGAGGCAGCGTCCGCGGATGCCGGAGCCGTACCGGATCGCAATGTCGGTCCTGTCGGTCGCCTCCACGCTCGTGCTGTCCTACTCCGTCACGCTGAACAACCATACGCCGTGCGCCGCGGCGGTGATGGGGCTGGTCCTGATGCTGGAACGCTGCGAGTCGGACGGTCTCACGCGTCTGCGCGCACTTCTGGCGGGCGTCATGACCGGACTGATCCTGGACCTGGAGTTCGTGGCTGGCGGCGTGCTGGGGATCGCGGTATTCGTCTTCGTGCTGACTTCGGCCGCGCCGCGCCGGATCGAAAACGCCCTGATGTATGCACTCGGCGCGGGACTGCTGATCCTGGCCGGGGCGGGGATGAACATGGTCTCCTACGGCTCGCCACTGCCGCTGTATCTTTTCACGCACAAACCGTCGTTCGTCGAGAAGAACTACCTGACCTACGCGTTCAATATCCTGTTCGGGTTCGAGGGGTTCTTCCTGTACATGCCGGCACTGCTCTTCGCCGGGTTCGCATGCGCCTCGCCGCGGATGCGGCTTGACAGGGTGTTCGTGTACATGATGGCCTCGACGGCGGCCGCGGTCCTGCTGTTCATCGCCGGTACCTCGGATTTCGGCGGCTGGTGCTACGGATACCGGTTTCTGATCCCGTTCGCGCCGGTCCTGCTGTACTACGCTGCGGTCTATTTCGGCCGCCCCCGTCCCCGCCTGAAACGCTGGAAACTCTTCCGTCTGGCGCTGCTCTGGGGCGTGCTGACCTCGGTCGTCGGCGTGATGAATCCGTGGAACGCCGGATACGAGGGCTCGAGCACGCCGGAGAACGCACTGCCGAACCATTTCAAAAACGGTTTCCTCGCCAATGCGTTCGTATTCTGCTGGCAGACCTCGCCGCATTCCGCGCTGACGCAGTTTTTCATGGATCGCGTCTACGGGCGGGAATACGCCATGCTGTATCTGATGATGGAACTGAACAACCGGAACGACTACACCGGGCTCCGGCGTCTTGCGGAAGAGCTTCGTGAACAGGAACCGGATGACGCGGCGGAGACCGCGGAAGCCGATGCCCCCGGAGCCGCAGAAGATAAGGCTGCTGCCAACCTCTGACGCGATCCGCCGGGAACTGAGCGCGGGAAGAGCGCTCCGGGACATACTTTTTTCCTTGAAAAAAGGCCCCCCAAGGTGTATATTATATTTTCCTGAAAATCCCCGATAAAATGAAGAAGGAACCGATCATGGCCGACGAAAACATTTCCGCAGAGGCCGAGCAGAAGCAGCTCGACGATATTTTCACCCAGCGCAAGGCGAAAGCCGAAGAACTCCGCGCCGCAGGCATCGCCCCGTACGGTGTCTTCGTCGACAACATCATCCCGACGACCGAGGCGCGCGCCAAATATGTGCCGGACGCGGAGAACACCGAGGTCGTGACGGTCGCCGGCCGCATCATGACGTTCCGCGTGATGGGCAAGGCGACGTTCCTGCACATCAAGGACCAGCACGGCAGCCTCCAGCTGTACGCCCAGCGCGACGTGCTCGGCGAGGAGGAGTACAAGCGGTTCAAGCGCCTTGATCCCGGCGACCTGATCGCCGCCACCGGCCACATGTTCGTGACGAAGACCGGCGAGGTCACGCTGAAGATGCAGTCCTACACGATGCTGTCGAAGTCCCTGCGTCCCCTGCCGGAGAAGTTCCACGGCCTGACCGACATGGAGCAGCGCTACCGCCAGCGCTACCTGGACCTCATCATGAATGACGAAAGCCGTTCGCTCTTCTTCAAGCGCATCCGGATCATCCGCGAGATCCGCAGTTTCCTGGAATCCCGCGGGTTCCTCGAGGTCGAGACCCCGATGCTCCAGTATATCCCCGGCGGTGCCGCCGCCACGCCGTTCAAGACGCATTACAACGCGCTGGACTGCGACATGTACATGCGCATCGCGCCGGAACTCTACCTGAAGCGCCTGCTGGTCGGCGGGTTCGAGAAAGTGTACGAACTGAACCGCAACTTCCGCAACGAGGGCATCGACCGCCGCCACAACCCCGAATTTACCATGATCGAGATCTACCAGGCGTACGGCAACTGCGAGACCATGATGGAGCTCATCGAAAGCATTGTCACGAGCATCGCGCAGAAGGTCTTCGGCACGCTCCGGATCAAGCTCCCCGGCGACAAGGTCATCAATCTGGAACGCCCCTGGAGGCGCGCACCCTACCGCGACCTCGTCCGCGAACGCACGGGCCGCCAGGACTGGTTCGAACTCCCGCGCGAAGAGAAATACAAACTCGCGAAGGAGCTCGGCGCGCAGGTGATGCCCGACTGGACCGACCTCGAGATCACGCACGAGATCTATGAAAAGCTGATCGAACACACGCTCATCCAGCCGACCTTCGTGACGCGCCTCCCCGCCGAACTCGTCCCGCTCGCCAAGAAATGCGCCGACGATCCCGAAAGCGTGGATGTGTACGAGCTCGAGATCAACGGACAGGAGATCTCCCCCGGCTACTCCGAGCTCAACGACCCGATCGACCAGCGCAAGCGCTTCATGGAGCAGGTCACGCTGTCCGGCAAGGACCCGGCGCAGGCCGTGGACGAGGACTTCCTCACCGCGCTCGAATACGGCATGCCCCCCGCCGGCGGCATGGGCATCGGCGTCGACCGCCTCGTAATGCTCCTGACCGGCACGGAGTCCATCCGCGACATCGTGCTCTTCCCGCAGCTCAAGCCGCGCAACTGAACCCTTTTCTCCCGCTTTTCCTCAATCTTCGACAACCTTTTTCAAGTCTGAAAGGACCACGACCATGTATCTCGGACGAATCGTCTGTGCCGGCATGACCCGCGACGGCAAACCCTGCGCCGCCTACCGCGTCTCCTCCCGTTCCTTCCCGAACCGCAGCGCCAAGCTCATTACCGGCAAGATCGCCATCCTGCCCCGCGCGGGCTTCGAGAGCGACCTGGCGAAGAACCCCTACATCGCCTACAACTGCATCCGCCTTTCCGGCGCGGTCGCGCTCGCCACAAACGGTTCCCAGACCGATCCGATCATCGAAAAGATCGCCATGGGCGTGCCGCTTCGCGACGCCTTCGCCTCCTGCCTGCTCGCCATGGACTATGAAAAAGACCAGCTGAACACCCCCCGCGTGGCGGCGGCCGTCGACGCGAAGGCCGGCAAGCTCATGCTCGGGATCGTGCGCTGCGACGCCATCCTCGTGCGCGAATACCCCTGCGTGCCCGGCGAACTCCGTTTCGTCTCCACCTACACGCTCGACCATCCGTGCGGCGACAACGTGGACGACAAGTTCGACGCGGCCGACGCCCCGTCGATCTGTTCCTATGTGATCGGCGGCGGACGTTTCGCCGAATTCGAAAACGCCGTGACCGCGGCGTCCGCGGTCTGGGACGGCCTCACGTTCCAGCTCGCGGCACAGGACGCCTGATCCTCACTCAAGGAACGGTCCCGTGCCCGTCATGTGCGATTGCCTCTCCGGCCTGAACCCGGAACAGAAGGAAGCGGTCCTCCAGATCGAAGGACCGCTCCTCGTCCTTGCCGGCGCGGGCACGGGCAAGACGCGCGTCATCACCTCCCGCATCGCCTACATGATCGAACAGGGCGTCCCGCCGGAACAGATCGCGGGCATGACCTTTACGAACAAGGCTGCGGCGGAAATGCGCGAACGCGTGGCCGTCATGGTGCCCGGGTCCGCCGCCGACAAGGTCACGCTCGGCACGTTCCACTCGTTCTGCGCGCGTATCCTGCGGCGCGATATCGGGTTCGCGGGCAACTACAACTCCAACTACAGCATTCTGGACGAGAGCGACCAGACCGGCATCATCCGGCAGGCGTCCGCCGAGCTCGGATTCGGCAAGGACGAGATCCCCGCGAAGGAGGTCGCGGCGTTCATCGGCCGCTGCAAGAATCAGATGCAGTTCCCCGCCGACGTGACGTCCGGCGGCAACGACGCGTTCCTCGCGATCTACGAACGCTACCAGCAGATTCTCGAACTGCAGAACGCGCTGGATTTCGACGACCTCCTGCTGCTCGTCCTGAAGATCTTCAGGGAGCAGCCCGATTGCCTGGCGCGCTATCAGGACCGGTACCGCTATCTGCTGGTCGACGAATACCAGGACACCAACGCCGCACAGCTTAAGCTCCTTCAGTATCTCACGCAGTTCCGCCAGAACATCTGCGTGGTCGGCGACGACGACCAGAGCATCTACGCATGGCGCGGCGCGGACGTCGGCAACATCCTGAACTTCCCGACCTATTTCCCCGGCGCACGGGAGATCAAGCTCGAACAGAACTACCGGTCCACCAATAATATCCTCCGCGCCGCGAACAGCGTCATCGCGCACAACGGCGCACGATTCGACAAGAACCTGTGGTCGACCCGGGGCGACGGCGACGAGATCAAGCTGGCGCAGCTCGAGGACGGCGAGGCCGAGGCGGATTTCGTCCTGAACATGATGGACCACATCATCGCCTCCAACCCGGACTACTGCTACCGCGATTTCGCCGTGCTGTACCGCTCGAACTACCTGTCGCGCGTGCTGGAGCAGACCTTCAACGCGCACGGCATCCGTCCGCGCATCATCGGCGGCCAGGAGTTCTTCCAGCGCAAGGAGGTGAAGGACGCCGTCGCGTACCTGAAGCTCGTGCTGAACAGCCGCGACGACCAGAGCCTTCTGCGCGTGATCGGCGTACCGCCGCGCGGGATCGGGGACAAGGCGGTCATGCGCCTGCGCGACCTGCGGAAGGCGGCTTCGGCCCCGATGCAGGAACTCCTCACCGAATCTGCGTTCGCCGAGTCCGTCACGAAGAACGCCGCGACCTCGGCGGCGAACCTCGCGGCGGCGATCCGGAAGGCGCGCGAGGCTTTCTCCACGCCCGGCGGCCTCGCGGACAAGGTCACGGACTACCTCGAGGACGTCGGCTACATGAACGGTTTCCTGAAGATCTACCGCGACGCCAAGGAAGCCGAGTCCCGTCAGGAAAACGTGCGCGAATTCATCAATTCCATCTACTATTTCGAGCGCAATACCCCGCCGGGAAGCGACCCGCTGAGCCTTGGCGACTGGATGGAAAAGATCTCCCTCCTGGACGATTCCGACAGCACGAAGGACGATGACGACGACCGCAACGCGCCGGTCTTCTCCACCGTGCATGCCGCAAAGGGCCTCGAATTCCCCATCGTCTTCGTGATCGGCATGGAGGAGGGGCTCTTCCCGCACGAACGCGCCATGGAGGAGTCGTCGCGGGGCGTCGAGGAGGAACGCCGCCTGTGCTATGTGGCGATCACCCGCGCCCGCGAACAGCTGATCCTCACGCTTGCCCGCAAGCGCTTCAAGTACGGCGAATACGAACTGCACAAGCCGTCGAGGTTCCTGCAGGACCTGCCGGACGAGCTCGCCAGCCGCCTCCAGTCGCAGGAGGAACTGATCCCGCGCATGAGCGAGGACGAACAGCGCGCGGCGTTCGAAGCCGTGCTGGAGGACCTCCGCCGGAAGATGAAGGAAAAAGGCTTCTTCCGCGGCGGCGGATTTTGAGTCATCCCTTTTTGGAGCTCTTCTCTACAGAAAATGCCGGGCCCGGCGTGCTGAACCGGACCCGGCACGATCGTTTTTTGTTTGTCCGTTTTCCTGATTACGGATTCGTCATGCGTTTCAGTTCGGGGCTGAGCTGGCAGGATTCGCCCGGCCGCTTGCCGGGGCACGGCTTCAGCCCGCCGCAGTTGAGGCAGATCGCGTCCTCGAGCTGTCTGCCGTTCACGAAATCGTCGATGCTCTTCATCGTGGTCTCGGCGATGTTGCGTTCTGCCTCGGCCGTGAAGAACGCCTGGTGCGAGGAGACGATCACGTTCGGGAAGGTCATGAGGCGCGCGAGGATGTCGTCGAGCACGGCACGGTCGGACCGGTCTTCGAAGAAATAGTCGGTCTCCTCCTCGTAGACGTCGAGCCCTGCGCCGCCGATCTGCCCGCTCTTGAGGCCGTTCACGAGCGCGGCGCTGTCGATGAGGCGTCCGCGGCTGGTGTTGATAAGTACGATGCCCTTCTTCATCATGGCGATGGTCCCCGCATTGACCATGTGGGTGTTCTCCGGCGTGAGGGGGCAGTGGAGCGAGATGATGTCGCTTTCGCGGAAGAGCGTTTTGAGCGGGACGTACTCGAAATCGAGCTCGCGCGCGGCATCGGGATTCGGGTACGGGTCGAACGCCAGGACACGCATCCTGAACCCGCGGAGCAGGCCGATGAACGTGCGGCCGATCTTGCCCGTGCCGACCACGCCCATCGTCTTGCCGCGCAGGTCGAACCCCATGAGGCCGTTGATGGAGAAATTACCCTCGCGGACGCGGTTGTACGCCCGGTGGACCTTCCGGTTCAGCGTCATGAGCAGCGCGAGCGCGTATTCGGCGACGGCGTAGGGCGAATACTGCGGCACGCGGACGACCGGGATGCCGTGTTCGCAGGCGGCCTTCAGGTTCACGTTGTTGTACCCGGCGCAGCGCATGGCGACGAGCCTCACGCCGTTTTTGCCGAGCTGTTCCATCACCTCGGCGTCGAGCTCGTCGTTCACGAACGCGCACACGGCGTCGAATCCTGCCGTGACGTTCACGGTGCGCGGGCGCAGTTTCGCCTCGAAATAGGTGATGTCGTACCCGTATTTTCTGTTTTCCTCGTCGAAGAAGAACCGGTCGTACGGCTTGCTGTCGAAGACCGCGATGCGGAAATCTTTCGTGTTCATGGTATGGCTCCTTTCGTTCGTTTTGTTCAAAATAACTCCTTCTCTCAAAAAAGTCAAGGAAAAGGATCGCTTTTTCCCGGAAAGGGTTCTTGCGTTTCTAAAAGATTGTTCAAAATTTATCAGAAAATACTTGACTTTCACCGGATTTGAGGATAGATTATTGACCGGAAACGTTTTCCATCTGTGCGGAATCCCTGTTCCATGCTCATTCCATTGGTTATTTCAGCATAAGACGTGAAAATTGACCCATTTTTGCCCGGTTCGTTTCCATCCGTCCAGCAACTCACTCTGACCACCACTCCCAATCAGCAACACACGGAGGACTTAACATGAAAACAAAAACGATTTGCCGCCTCGCATTCGCCATGATCGCTTTGTCTCTGACCGCTGCTGCCTTCACCGGATGCGGCAAAAGCGGGGAAGGCGCGGAAACGAAGAGCGAAACAACATCCGGCAGTTTGACCCTCGAACAGAAAAAGAACGAACCGGGCGAAGCGGAACTCAGAAACGGGCTTGCCGCCTGCGATAATCATGACTTCGATGCGGCCGCAAGGTCCTTCCGCGCCGCCGCGGAACAGGGCAGCACGGACGCCATGCTGCTGTACTTCGATTGTCTGGCGAGGGGCAGCGGGATCGGGAAAGACAAGGCCGCAGCCGAAGAATGGCTGAAAAAAGCCGTGGAGGCCGGCAATCCGACTGCGCAGGCGCTCTACGGCAGCTATCTTGTGGGCGGGGAGCAGGAAGCGGAGGGGCTCGAATATATCAAGCGGTCCGTGGACAGCGGAAACATCCTGGGCATGCACCTGCTCGGGATGACCGCCTTGGAGAAAAAGTCCGGGGAAGCGAGCGTGGATGCATTGAAGTCTCTGAAAACGCTTGCCGGTTTGCCACTGTCGGAACAGAAAACCGCACTTGATTATCTGAGCCAGGTCGGCGGCGGCAACATCCTTCTGACGGGAAAACCCAACACCAATACGAACAAGCTCATCGTCATGGCTCAATACTCGCTCGGCGTGTATTACTTCGGAGGCAGAGCGCCCGGCGGACAGGGACGGGATCTGGACGAGGCGGCGAAGTGGTTGAACATGGCGAAGGAAAACGGGTTTCCCCATGTCGATTCGGTCCTGCGGACCGTTGAGCTGATGAGGCAGAACCCCGATGTCGGCCGGACAAAATGAGGAAGTCGAGAAGGCCAGAGCCGAGGCCGTCATGGCCGATGAGCGAAGCCGGATCGACGCTTCGGAATTCGACCTCAGGATCACCATCACGGACGCCGACGGCAAGCCGCTGGACGACGTCGACATAAGGCTGGAATGGAAGCGTCCGAAGATTCCTCTGCTCAGCGGCGAATGGGAACGGAGAATCGAGACAAAGAAAGTCGATTCCAAGGTCCGCATTCACGAAAAAGGCTGGTCGGGGCTTACGCTTTCTTTCCGGAAAGACGGCTACTCTCAGCAACAATGCAAGTTCGACATCAATATCCTGGATGAGGACAAATCCAAACTGACGATACGGAAGAACGTGCTGGAGGACCTCCGCCGGAAGATGAAGGAAAAAGGCTTCTTCCGCGGCGGCGGCGGGTTCTGAGTTGTCCCTTTTTTCCGTCACCCAAACCCGACACCACGGAGAATATAACATGAAACATAAACCGGTCAGCACCATCGCCGCGATCCTCTGCGGCGGCCTTTTGGCGTTTGGCGCAACGACTTCATGCGCGCAAGATGTCGCATCCGCACAGGGTGATCGGAAGGATGCGGCGGAGACCGTCGATTCGCAGGCGGATCTCCTCTCGGGGCGCTTCACCGGCATCGACTTTTACGGCCGGGTCCTGGACCAGAACGACAAGCCCGCTCCGAATGTGACGGTCACGGTGCTGCTCGACACGGTTTCGCCCGATCCCGCGGCGTTCTTCTCAGCCCGGAAGGACATTCAGATCCGAACCGACGAACAGGGCTTTTTCGAGTATCACGGGTTCGGGGAACGGATCTCCGTATCCGTTCACTCTCAGGACGGGTACGAGCGCACCACGGGCATAAACCCGTCGAGTTTCACATACGGCGGGATGCCCGGCGCGGTCTTCACGAAACACATCCCGGACAAAAACGACCCGGTCGTCTTCCGCGTGAGGAAGATGGAGGAGGCCGTCCCGCTGATTTCAAAGTATTATTTCAACGACCGCTTCCCGTTCTCGCGCGTTTTTCAGGAGACCGGATACTTCGACATGTTCCAGGGATCCACGACATACGAATACTACGATGGGCAGGCGCAGCCCGTCGGGGATTGGAAAGCAAACGGATTCCGTCCGCAGTTCTCCATCACGCAGACGCTGCTCAAAAACGAGGCGGACGAGCAGATCAAGAAGGTCGAGATCCGGTTCTTCGGCGGCATTGCGTTCCTGTATTCCCCGACCGAAATCTTCCGCGGTGTCTACAGGATGGACCCCGCGCTGGAATGCACCGGGCGCGACAGCTTCGCGTTCCAGGTCCGGCGCAAACGGAATGAGGATGGCGCGGCCGCGGACTATTCCTTCTCCGAAAACGGAAAGGACTGGACGCGCGTTCCCGCATCCGAACAGGACCTGAACCTGCTCGACAAGCCGAATTTCTGGGTCGAATTCCCCGGCGGGTTCTTCGGGCGCATGTATCTGACCGGGATGAGCGGATTCCCGGATCGGGACGTGGAGCGGGAGACGGCGCGGGTCGGCATCCTGCTCGAACTCAATACCGTCCCCGGCAACAGAGTTATCGAGCGGGACGGGAGTGCGCTGTGGGACAGAAAGACGTCCAAAGAACGGAAGGAACTCCTGCAAACGGTCCTCGCGCCGTTCAACCGCAACACTTCGCCGTTCTTCCCCGAATCCGAACCGAACTCAAGCCCCCGGACAGACTGACTCGTCCCCGCCGGAGCCGAGGCCGTCATGGCCGATGAGCGAAGCCGGATCGACGCTTCGGAATTCGACCTCAGGATCACCATCACGGACGCCGACGGCAAGCCGCTGGACGGCGTCACGATGAACCTGGAATGGAAGCGTCCGAAGATTCCTCTGCTCAGCGGCGAATGGGAACGAAGAATCGAGACAAAGATAGTCGATTCCAAGTCCAAGGTCCGCATTCACGAAAAAGGCTGGTCCGGGCTTACGCTTTCTTTCCGGAAAGACGGCTACTCTCAACAACAATGCAAGTTCGACATCAACATCGTGGACGAGGATAGATCCCAGCTGACGGTGCGGAAGGACGTGCAGGTCAAAATGACCGTAAGACAGTAGTCGTCCGATTCGCAGGAAGGCGACCGAAAAAAAGCCCTCTCACCAACCCCGGACAGGCTAACACCGAAACACCCACTGAGAAATTACCATGAAATTCAAATCGGTCAGCACCATTGCCGCGATCCTCTG
Organism: Lentisphaeria bacterium; assembly: GCA_017541665.1. Lineage (GTDB taxonomy): Bacteria > Verrucomicrobiota > Lentisphaeria > Victivallales > UBA1829 > UBA1732. Next base: position 19,470 of record JAFXYP010000054.1, read on the forward strand.
CGGCTGCGATGTGCGGAACGACAAGTTTTTTTTGTTGTTTTATTCTTGCATTTCCCCGGACGAATGATATATTTACGAAAAAAACACAATATGCCACGCCGACCACAGGAGTTGAAGACCATGCTCGTGAAGTGCCCTTTATGCGAAACGGAAAGAGAATGCGAACCCGGAACCAACCGGTGCAGCTGCGGCACGCGATTCCGTGTTTCCGAGGATGGAAAGACGTCGGTTGTCGGATACTCCTCCCGTTCGAAGCCGCAGCGTTCCGGCAGCAGGTTCAGGAACTGCTGCCTTGCGATCGTCTGCGTGGCCGTCTGCCTGGTTTCGTTTTGGATATACTTCATCGTACCGTTTGTGAGGAAGATGTGCGAAAGGAACTCCTACCGCCCCGGTTATCGTGAACCTGGCCAAGTTGTTATTCCTACTGTTGGAGACGATCCCAAGATCAACGTGAATCAAACGACAAATGGCGTCGGGTATACCTTGGGAGACGATTCCGCGGTTGATCCGGAAACAAAGGAATCCAAACCCGTCGGCAAGGGTGCGGAGGTTACATTCAGCGAAGACGGCAGGACTTTGGTAAAAGCTCCCGAAGACGTCACATCCTTCGATGTCCCGGACGGCGTCACGAGGATCGGGAGCAATGCATTCCGGGAATGCACTCAACTGACCCGAATCACGCTCCCGGACAGCGTCAAGGAGATCGGAACCTGCGCATTCTGGAACTGCACCGCGTTGACTTCGATATCTTTCCCGGCAGGTCTCCGGGAAATCCACGGAGACTCTTTTGCCGGCTGCACTTCGCTGACCGAGATCGAGATCCCGGAGGAATGCGCCGAGGTCGTAAGGAAAGCATACCCTCGCTGGTTCCAGGAGGCGGACCCGCAGTAAAAACCTTCCGGGGAGGGACGCCGTCCTTGACACGGTGTTGTCTGCTCTTTTGGGGAAAGAGAGACAGGAGAGCTGTTTTGCCGGCAGCATCCGCCGGGGAGATAATCATCCAGTATAAGGGAGACGATCGGATGGAAAGCCTCAATAAAGGCGTGTCGGTTTTCCTGAAATGCGGCGGAAGGTGCGGCAAAGACGCTTTCTTTACCCCGAATCTTTGCGAAGGAAGAACCTGACCTGATTCGCGGCGTTGGCGATCCGTTTTTTCAGGAATAAGACCGCCGGAGACGGGAATGCGAATCCGGGCGCATTCTGCCGGACGGACTGTTTTTTGCCGGAATGCCTGATGCGACGTTTTCAGCCGTATTTTCCGGCTGTTTTTTTGTGGAAGCGGCTTGAAAGAACCGCGGATGCGGTGTATGTTTTGATGAGAGAAAATATCCGCCGCCGCGCGCGGCGACTGAACTTGACCCCCCTGGAGAAAACAAGCATGATCCACGACCATATCGACAGAATCAGCCTGTACCGTTTCGGACAGGCTGCCGCGAAGGCGTTCGAATTCCTGAAAACGCTCACGCCGGACACGCCGGACGGCACGTACGAGATCATCGGACGCGACGTGTATGCGATGGTGCAGTCCTACGACACCGAGGCGGACCCGCCGCCGATCCTGGAGGCGCACCGGAACTATATCGACATCCAGTATTGTATCGCCGGGGCGGAATACATCGCCGTCGCGCCGCTGGACGAATCCACGCTCAGGACGCCCTACGACGAGACGAAGGACGTGGCGTTCTACCACGCGCAGAAGATGATGTCGCTCTGCGCCATGACGCCGGGCAGGTTCGTGCTGCTCTTCCCCTCGGACGAGCATTTCGCGAAGTATGCCGCGGAGGCCCCGGGCAGGATCAAAAAGGCGGTCATAAAGCTCCGCGCCGACCTTTTCTGAGCGGGTGCGTAACAATACCTTTTTTGAGGGGAGGGGGGTTGACGGCTTATCCGAGCCGGAATCCGAGCTTGCGGAGCGTTTCCCGGAGTTCGAAGGGCAGGGGGCTGCCTGATCGTACCGTGTAGGCCGGGAATTCGCGGCGGACGCGGTAGGAGCTGCGCAGCGCCTCGAACTTCTCCGGCGCAGCCCGGAGTGCGGCATCATCGTCCGCGACGTCGTAGGACGCGAACACGGCGTCCGAGAGCGGATTTGCCGAGGAGGGATCGAGCGAGACGACCGGGTTGGACGGCACGGGGATCTCCGCGGGGAAGAAATCCAGCAGCGGTTCGATGCCGAAATGCTTCGCGACCGCGCGGACCGCCATCGACGTGCCGTTCGCCTTGCCGTCGGCGGAATACCCCGCGATATGGGGCGTGGCGAAATCGACGAGCGACAGGAGCGCGCGGTCGATGCCCGGCTCGTTGTGCCATACGTCCAGCACGGCGCCGGAAATGCGTCCGGCCGTGATCGCCGCTTTCAACGCGGCTTCGTCCGCGACGTCCCCGCGCGAGGTGTTGAAGAAAAAGGGCTTCCGTTTGAGTCCGCGGAAAAACGCATCGTCCGCCAGATGCTCCGTCCGGTCCGGTCCCGATTTCGTCAGCGGCACGTGGAACGTGACGAAATCCGCTTCGTGCTGAATCCGTTCGAGCGAGACAAATCCGTCGTTTCCTTCGCGTCTCGCCCGCGGCGGGTCGTTGATGAGGACGTTCATGCCGAGCGCGGCGGCCGCGGCGGCGACCTTCGATCCGACATGCCCGCAGCCGACGATGCCGAGCGTTTTTTCATTCAAATTCACATTGTGCCGGAGCGAGATGCGGAGCAGGGCGGAGGTCATGTGCTGCGCCACGGACGCGGCGTTGCATCCCGGCGCGCCCGTCCATTCGATCCCGTGCGCAGCGCAGTATGCCGGGTCGATATGGTCGGTCCCGATGGTGGCGGTCGCGATCATGGAGACGCGGGAGTGTTCGAGGAGCGCCGCATCGCATTTCGTGCGCGTGCGGATGATGAGGGCGTCGGCGTCGCGGACGGTCTCCGGCGTGAACTCGCCGGGCTCAAGATAGCGTACGTCGGCGTAAGGTTCGAAGACGCCCTTCAGAAACGGGATCCTGGAATCGGCGAGGATGAGCATGGAGTGTCCGCCTCAGAGGAAATACGGCAGGAGCATGAAATACCGCCAGAGGGCGGCGGCGCAGAGCGTGATGACAATGCAGAGGATCGCGCGCCGCCAGCTTTTGAACACGAACGACAGGATCATCAGCGGGATGCCAAGCGCGACGCAGATCACGCTCAGCGTGAGCCCGCTTGCGATCATGAAGTATGCCGTGGCCTTGGCGGAATGTATGGCGGATTCCGTGCCGGTGAAGCCGCGGGAGACGATCCATTTGCAGATGCCCGCGGCGATGCCGTCGAGCGCGAGCAGAAATAACACGGGAGAAATCAGCAGAGAGATCAGAAATTTGAACATGTCCGCGGTCTTTCCCGTGTTTTGTTGGGAGCCGGAAGGAAAATCGGCTCAGTTTTCCTGCATGTAGTTCGGGGCGTCGCGCGTCATGATGATGTCGTGCGGATGCGCCTCCTTCAGGGCGGAGGGGCTGACGCGGGTGACTTTCGCGCGGGCGCGGAGCTCGGGGATGGTCTTGGTGCCGCAGTAACCGAGGGAGTAGCGGAGGCCGCCGATGAATTGGCAGAGGACCTCGCTGAGGGAGCCGCGGTAGGGGACCATGCCTTCGACGCCCTGCGGGACGATCTGCTTCACATCATCGGTGTCCTTCTGGCCGTAGCGTTCGCGGCTGCCCTTGGACTTCTGCATGGCGACGAGGCTTCCCATGCCGCGGTAGAGCACGTAGCGGCGGCCATTGCGGAACGTCTTTTCGCCGGGGCCTTCGAGCGTGCCGGCGAGGACGGAGCCCATCATGACGCAGGAAGCGCCGACCGCGATGGCCTTCGGCACGTCGCCGGACTGCTTGATGCCGCCGTCCGCGATGATCGGGACTTCCTCGCCGATGGCCTTGTACGCCTCGTAGATGGCGGAGACCTGCGGGGTGCCGACGCCCGCGACGACGCGCGTGGTGCAGATGGAGCCGGGGCCGATGCCGACCTTGACGGCGTCGACGCCCGCGTCGAGCAGAGCCTTGGCGGCGTCGTACGTGGCGATGTTGCCCGCGACGACGTCGATGCCGGCGTATTTGTCCTTGATGTATTTCACGGTGTCGATCACGCCCTTGCTGTGGCCGTGCGCGGTGTCGATCACGAACGCGTCGAC
>JAFXYP010000055.1 GCA_017541665.1 Lentisphaeria bacterium
GCGGACGTGATCGTGCTGGCGACTCCGGTGTATTTCTACTCCATGGACGCCCAGCTCAAAGCGCTGATCGACCGGTCCGTGTCCCGCTGGGATGACTTCGGCAAGTTCTCCGGCACCGAGTTCTGGCTGGTCGCCACGATGGCCGACACGAACCGGGATATGATGTCGGCGACGCTGGAAGGTCTGCGAGGTTTCATGCGCGACTGCATGGAAGGCTCCGTCGAACGCGGCGTCCTGCTGGGATGCGGCGCATACGAGAAGGGCGAAGTGCGCGATCTCCCGGTTTTCCGGGAAGCGTATGAAGCCGGATTGTCCTGCTGAACAGTTCAAAAATATCTTGAAAGGAACCCCATTATGCGCAAAATCTCACTGACCGGAGCCGCCGCCGGACTCATCCTCGCTTTTGCCGGATGCTCCGCCGAATCCTCCTCCGCTTCCGCCGATGCGACTGCCATACCCGAAGGCAAAGCCATCGTCGTCTATTTCTCTCATACCGGCGAAAACTATTCGGTCGGCGTGATAACGGAGGGAAACACCGCCAAGGTCGCAAAAGTCATCGCCGCGAAGACCGGAGCGGACATCTACGAGATCAAGGAGGCGAAACCGTATCCGCATTCCTACGACGATTGCATCGACGTCGCGAAAAAGGAACTTCGCGACAAGGCGCGTCCCGAAATCGCCGGAACTCTGCCGGACCTCGCCGGATACCAGGTCGTCTATCTCGGTTATCCCAACTGGTGGGGCGACTGCCCGATGATCGTGTATTCCTTCCTCGAAAAGTCGTCCGTCGAGGGGAAAACGATCCTGCCGTTCTGCACGCATGAAGGCTCCGGCCTCGGTTCCACGGCAAAGAATCTCCAGAAGGCATTTCCCGGCGCGAAGGTCGAACAGAACGGCCTGAGTCTGCGCGGCACGACCGCCCAGAAAGACGCGACGGCAACGGAACAGGCCGTTGACAAATGGCTGAAACAAACAGGTGCGGTAAAATGAAACCTCTGATCCTTTGCGTCATGCTTGCCGCGGCAGCCATGCTGCCCGCCGCCGAACCCGAAACCGAACAGGAGAAAACCATGAACATTCTGACCGTCAAAGAACAGGTCATCGTCGACATCGGAGCCGCCGTCGCCCGAGGCGAACAGAAAACACTGGCTTCCGCGCTGAACCGCGGATTCGATGCGGGACTTACGCTCGCCGAGGCGAAGGAGTATGTCGGGCAGCTCTATGCCTACTGCGGTTTCCCCCGCGCCCTGAACGCCGCGACCACGCTGCAAAACGTGGTGAACGAACGTGCCGCCTCAAATCGTCCTGTTCCCGAGGGGGAACAGCCGTCCGCGCTTCCCGCCGGGAAATCCATTGACTTCGGGACCGCCAATCAGACAAAGCTCTGCGGCGCTCCCGTCAAGGGCGGTCTTTTCGATTTCCATCCTCAGCTCGACGAATATCTGAAAGCCCATCTCTTCGGCGACATCTTCGCCCGCGACAACGTGGACTGGCGCACCCGCGAACTTCTGACGGTGGCGGCGCTGGCGGCACGCCCCGAAACGGAACCGCAGATGAAGGCTCATCTCCAAATCGCAAAAAACAACGGCGTGACGGATGAACAGGGCGCGGCAATCGTCGCACGAGTTTGCCGTCCCGCTGAACCCGAACAGCTCCCCGCCGACTGGTCCGTATTTCCCGTCGGCGAACCGAACACCGCCTACGCCCAATATTTCATCGGGCGCAGTTTTCTTGCACCTGTTTCTACCAGTCAGGTCGGCGTTTTCGCCGTGACGTTCGAGCCCGGCTGCCGCAATAACTGGCACATCCACCATGCGGAGAAAGGCGGCGGCCAAATCCTCATCGTGACCGCGGGCGAAGGATACTATCAGGAATGGGGCAAGCCCGCTCAGCGCATCCGCAAGGGCGACACGGTAAACATCCCCGCCGGAGTCAAGCACTGGCACGGAGCCGCGCCCGGCTGCTGGTTCCAGCATCTCGCCGTGGAGGTTCCGGGAGAGGGCACGCGCAACGAATGGCTGGAGCCCGTGGACGATGCCGCCTACCGTGCCGCGACCGGGGAAAAGTGACATCATGAGCAGATTCGTTCTTTTCGTTCTTTCAGGCATGCTCCTGGCATGTGTTTCATGCGTCAGCGACCGCTCACCCTCACCCTCACAAAAAGGAGAAAGCAGGATGGAAGCCGAAGAACTCCTTGTCCGTATCGCTGAAATCGAAGTCTATCCCGAATGGCTGGATGCGTACCTTGATTCGGCACGCACGGTCGGCGCGGAATCCGTAGTTAGGGAACCTGGTGTCATCTGCATTTTCCCGATGCAGCGCAAGGAGACGCCGGACATCATCCGCATCGTGGAAATCTACCGCGATGAAGCCGCCTATCAGGCTCATCTTGCCACGCCGCACTTCAAAAAATACAAGGAAGGAACATTGCACATGATCAAAACTCTGAATCTCGTGCCAATGGACCCTCTGGACGTGCCGAACATGAACAGAATCTTCAGGAAAAAGCAATAAGGGTTGGGAATGGATTGTTCCCTCAGCTTATTCTTCCCGGCGTTCTGCGTTTTCCAGCTCAAAGCAGGTACTTTTCCGCGTTCCGGTGGAACACCTTTTCCTGATCTTCCGGTGAAAGATCCAGGGAATCCATGTATTTCATCATGTCCGACAGATTTTCGTACGGATAATCGGAGCCGAAAATGATGCTGTCGATCCCGATGGCTTTCCGGGTACATTCGAAGGCGAGTTTCGACATATTTCCACTGGTTGTCACTAGAATGTTCTTGTTCCTGAAATAGTAGGAAACTTCATGCTCGGCCTTGATCTCCGGCTCTTTGATCCACATGAAACGGTTGTCCACCCGGTCGAGGATGAAGGGGAAGTATTCGCCGAGGTGACCGAGGATCATCCGCAGTTTCGGGAAGCGGTCGAAGGTCCCGTTGAGGATGATGCGGAGCGCAGTTTTCATGGTGTCGAGGCCGAATCCCAGTCCAGGCGAGGAGTAAACATATCCGAAGTCCCGCATATCGGCGTCGTCGGAAGCCTGCGGATGCAGATAGAATGCGCAGCCGAGCTCCTCCGCCTTGGCCAGAAGCGGCAGATATTTTTCCTCGTAAAGATGGCTGTGCAGATAGTTGGAATGGGTATGCCAGTAAGAGAACCCCAGCTCTTTCTTGCAGCGTTCCAGTTCCTTGACCGCCTCATCCACATACTGCGTCGGCAGCAGCGCGGCTCCGAGGAAACGCCCGGGGTATTTGCGGATGAGCTCGGCCACGGCGTCATTGGACTTTTTCGCGAAATAGACGGATTCCTTTTCCGGCAATTCCTCCGAAAGCGGAGATGCAGCCATGACGGCGGTATCGATCCCGTGACGGTCCAGCAGGGCGACGCGACGTTCGCCGAAATCCGTCAGTTCATCGATGATGGGATAGGCGTTGGTGACGCCGGAGAAATTCGCCGGGACGTTCTGACGCATTTCCAGAATTTTTGTCGCCGGGTCATATCGCGGCACGCTGATCTGTTTCGCCAGAAGGTCCATCATTTCCGGCAGATAGTAGTGAAACTCGCAGTCGATCTTTTTCATGATCTGCTCCTCAGGTATGAGTCTGTGAACAATAAAGGGAACATCTGTCAATTCGTTTTTGAGAGAGTGTTCAATTGCTGACGAATAAGAATCGCCGGATACGATTCTTCGATACTGAAAAATAAGCCTTTTTATCGCTTTGTCAAGCCTTAAAACTGGGAAAAATTTGTTTTTTTGTGTTTTGTTCTCGGCGAAATCCTATGACAATGAATCATCAAAATGACATCAAGATTCGGCAACTTGGCAAGATTTCATTCGGCAACTTGGCAGGATTCAATTCCCATTCTTCTCCCACTTCGCGATGGCTTCAAGGAACCTCGGCACGACGGCATGGAGCTTCACGGGACCGATGCCGGGGATGCCATCGGCCTCGGCCAGTGATTTAGGCCGGATTGATGCAAGACCGCGAAGAGCCCGGTCGGTCAATATCATATACGGTTCGACATGGTTCCTGTTGGCAAGCTTGTTCCTGAGGTCGCGAAGATGTTCGTAGAGCGGTTGATCGGTCATGGCTTTCTGCGCCTTGGCTCTCGCTGCC
>JAFXYP010000056.1 GCA_017541665.1 Lentisphaeria bacterium
GAAGTCACCAAAGACACCAGCATCACCCCCGTCTTCCCCGAAAGAACCCGTCCCCCCGTGTTCCAAGAGTCCATGGTCTTCCGAATGCGATGTTGTACGTGTTTTGCCGCGGAATAAAGTTCCATCCACCCCAACACAACTTCAATCACCACCACAGACAGGAAATCAACCATGAACAACAGAAAACATATTCTCGCCGCCCTCCTGACGGCAGGCATCGCAGGCGCGCCGCTTCTGTACGGCCAGGCGCCGGAAGAACAGGACATCCGGACCATCCGTCTCCTGCAGGACGACGGCCAGGTCAACATCGTCAGCAAGCTGTACGAGCTCAAATATCTCAAGGCGACCGACATCCGCCCGTTCGTCGAGGCGGCTGTCAAACGTTACAGCGCCGCGTCCAAAGTCGACCGGGTGAACTACTCGAAGGAAAAGAAACAGATGATCCTCGTTTCGACCGGCGAGGACTTCATCCCGTACGTGGACGAACTGGTCGCCGGACTTGACCAGCCCGGCAAGGAAGAGAACGGCTCCATCATCAAAGGCACCGGCGTCACGAGGATCACGTACATCCCGAGCTACCGCGCGGCGGACGACATCGTGCGCCTCATCAACGACGGCACGATGAAAACGCCCGAAGGCCGCGCGTACCTGAACAAGGACACCAACACGATCTACTGGAAGGACGACGAACAGGCCGCGCTGGCGACGCTCGCGTGGGTCAAGTACCTCGACCGTCCCGTGCCGCAGGTCAATCTGCGCCTCAACTACTACGAGATCCGCGAAAGCGACCTGCGCGACATCGGGCTGGACTATCTCGCCTGGAAAAACGGTCCCGGCCTGGACCTCTTCTCCGCCGGATACAGCGCCGGGAAAGTGTTCTCCAGCGAATCCATCCTCAAGCTGATCAGCGGCGCGGCGAAATTCGCCGACATCACCAAGCACTTCACCACCTCATGGGGATACGGAGCGTTCTTCACGGCTCCGCAGTTCGACCTGAGCTTCGTCCGCGTGCTCCAGCAGTCCGGCAACGCGAAACTCGCGGCGCACGCCGACCTCACGTTCGTGAACACGCCGGTCTACGATTCGGCCGCGCTGAACACGCATCTGCCGAAAGTCTATACCGCCACGCTCACGCCCGGCTATGAGAACATCAGCAAGGATTCCGACGACCGCACGCACATCGTGAAAGGCGCGGACAGCAGGCTGACGCTCTCGGTCATCAACCCGGTGATCTGCTTCGGCGCATCGCAGGACGACGTCGCCGCGAACGGGCAGATCCCGTCCACGGAGGAATTCTACGCGGCGGACAATGGCGGCGTGGTCTTCGCCTACAATCTGCTTTCCGAGACCGTGACCGAACGCAGCAACCGCGGCGACGAACTCGGCAACACCAGCAATGTTTCCGGTGAACTCACGCTCGGTTTCAAGACCGAAAAACTGCTTGCCACCTACGTCCGCGAACAGGACGTGGAACAGACCGTCGGCATCCCGTTCCTCGTGAGGATCCCCGTGCTGAAATACCTCTTCGGCACCACGACCGCCATCAAGGAAAAGACTTACGTCATCGTGACCGGCGAAGCGAACCTGGTGCATCCGAACGGCGAAACGCCCGTCCCGGTCAGCCGCGAAGTGGCGGCCGCTCCCATCGAGGCTGGCGAAGCGAACCTGGTGCATCCGAACGGCGAAACGCCCGTCCAGGTCAGCCGCGAAGTGGCGTCCAACCTCTGATTATGAAAGGAACATGAGCCATGAACAACATCAAGACATTATTTGCGATCCTCGCGGCGGCGTCCATCCCCGCGTTCGCCGAAGATATCGACCTCACCCCGCATCAGATCCCCGGCAGCGTCAAGGCAGACGCGAACATTCCGAGCGCGGGATACGGCAGCACCACGGTCCAGACCCAGCTGCGCGTGGACGTGAAGGAATCGGAACAGGCGATCCGTTTCGTCCGGACCAACACCGATCCGCTCGTCATCACGAAGCTTTACACCCTGAAACACGCCGAACCCTACGCGCTCCGCGGCTATCTGCTGAGCGTGGTGCAGGGCGTAAAGGTCGGCGGAAACCCGGTCCAGGTGGACGCGGTGGAGTTCAACGACGGACGCGGCGTCCTTCTGGTCTCCGCCGAGGACTACCGTTTCGAAAAGACCGGCAACGGCGAAAGCATCGACGAAATCATCGAACGCCTGGACCAGCCCGGGATCGGGTATTCCTCCGGCCGGCCGAAATACATCTATTTCCCGAAAGTGAACGCCGCGGCCAATCTGAAGGAAATGCTGCTGAACGTCGGCGCCCATGCCCGCGGTGACACCGTCGAGTTCACCGGCGGCACGGACGCGCTCACAGTGGACGGCGGACTGAACGCGCTCTTCATCGCGGCTCCGAACTGGAGTCTGAACAGCATCAAGGAACAGCTGGAGCAGTATGACCGGCCGATGCCGGAAATCCGCCTCGAGTATCAGCTCGTCGAAATCAGCACGGAAAACGACGACAGGCTCGGCGTGGACTTCCAGAGCTGGAAGAACAACGACGGCGTGGACTTCTTCTCCGCAGGCGGACGCTACCGCAACAACTGGGCGAGCACGTTCGCGGGCGGAATCGACGGTTCCCACTCCAGCCGCACCGACTTCTTCAACTTCAACCCGAAGTGGAATTCGGAATACTTCGATTTCCTGACCTCCACCGGACGGGCGAAAGTCGTGACGCAGGGCGTGATCGTGGCGAAGAACCGCCGCCAGTCGACCGTGTCGGTCGGGACCGGGCTGTTCTATGAAAAGCAGACCCCGATCAAGGACACCACGATCAACGACAAGATCCCCGGCGAACACAAGAAACTGCCCGACGGGGCGAATCTCGACGTCCACCACGGCAACACCCAGACCACGACCGCCGCGAACGGATTCCGGTTCGAGCTGGACGTGACGCCCGTCGTCACCGGAAAGGCGTCCATCCTGCCGATCAGAGTCTCCGGCACGAGTCTGCTCGGCTGGAACAGCGACGGCTCCCCTCGCCTGAACAAATCCGAGTTCGAGACCGAGGTCCATATCGGAAACGAAGGCAAGGATTTCGTGATCGGCGGCATCAAGCGGACCAACGTGATCCGCAGCGTCTCCGGCATCCCGTTCCTGAAGGACATCCCCATCCTCGGCTGGGCGCTTTCCTCCGAAAGCGAGACGACCCGCACGTCCGAACTGGTGCTGATCGCCCGGGCGGAACTCTCCGGTCCGTTCGATACCGCTCCGGAGAGCATCCGCAACGACATCTCCCAGGTCGTCGACAAGGTCTCGTACGGCGCGGAACACCCGATCACCAACCTCGGATTTCAGCAGCTGATCCTCGACAGCGACGACAAGTTCGAGGACGACAAGACCGGCGAACCCGAAGTCGTCGAGCCGGAAGAGAATCCCGCGCCCGACACGACCGGCATCCCCGGACCGATCCAGGACGCCTGACCGACCACCGACTCAAAAACAAAGAAAGGAACCTGAACCATGACCATCAGACATACGCTTATTCCCCTGCTTGCCGCAGGCGTTCTTTCGACTTTCTTCCTCGCCGGATGCGGCAAGGAAAGCGCCGCGGGCAAGGACAAGGTCCGCGTCGGCTACCTCGCCGAACCCGCGCACGGCCTGCACTTCATCGCGAAGGACCTGGGGTATTTCGACGAGGAAGGCCTCGATGTCGAGCTCTTCCAGTTCAACACGACCGCCGAAGGCTGCTCCGCGGTCCAGGCGCAGAAACTTGACGTCGGGACCTTCGGCACGGCGGCTCCGCTGCTGTTCATCGCCCGCGGCGTCGACTTCACCATCTTCGGCGGCATGATGATCGGCGGCCAGGCCATCATCGTGAAGCCGGAGAACCTCGACAAGTTCAAAGACCTGAGCAACTTCAAGGGCAAGAAGGTCGGCCTCGGCAAGCTCTCCACCGGCGACGTGATCTTCCGCGGCGCGCTGAAGAAGGCCGGGATCGACCCGAACAAGGACCTGGAGATCATCGAATTCGGCGGTCAGAGTGCCGTCGTGGAGGCCGTCAACAAGGGCGCTGTGGACGCCGGCATCGTGTTCAGTCCGCATTTCTCCCTCGCGAAGAAAAATTTCGGCCTCGAAGTCTCGAACTACATCGCCGACTTCCAGCCGGACTACACCTGCTGCCGCCTGATCGCCAATACCCCCGATCTCCGGAAGAAACGCGACATTTACCGCCGCTACCTCATCGCCGAGATCCGCGCCTACAAGTTCTACCGCGAGAACGAGGCGGAGACCATTCAGATCTTCGCGAAGGCGTTCAAGCTGGACCCGGAACTGCTCAAGGCTGACACCTACACGAACAAGACCTTTACGTCCAATCCCGACCCGCTGAAGAAAGGCACCGTCGACTTCTGGGAGACCATGAAGGAGATCGACTATCTCCCGGAGAACGATGTGCACATCGACGACCATATCGACCCCACGATCTACCGGGAAGCCCTCGACGAAGTCCTGAAACGTTATCCTAACGACCCGATCTACAAAGAAATGGACGCCTTCTTCAAGGCGAACAACTGAGGAACGCATTTTCAGCCTCGAAACTTTACCCAAAGATCCTCATGCAGGTGGAATCGTGAAGATACTGCTCATCCTTGAATTCATCGGACTGACTGCCGCGGCAGTGTGGAAACACGACTGGTTCGCTGCCGCCGCGGGCGTCCTGATCCCGGCCGCCGCCCTGGTCCGTGCCCTGCTCGTGTGGGACAAGGCCCGCCGCACGGCGATCGTGGACGTCGCCGCTGTCCTGGAAGGCTTCCTGCTGGCGTGGCAGCTGGTCACGTCCAACCGGCCGCTGCTCGATCCGGTGTACTTTCCGGCTCTCGACACTGTCCTGCGGCAGTTCTTCTCCGAACTAAAGGACATGGCGCACGGCATGCTCTCTTCGCTCTTCCTGCTGGGGACCGCGTACCTGCTCTCGCTTGGCACCGCGATCCCGGGCGGCTTGCTGGTCGGCAGTTCCACGCGCCTCCGCAACGCCGTGGAGCCGTTCAGCAAAGTTCTGAGCGTGATTCCGCCGATCGTGTACATCCCGTACGCCATCCGGCTGCTGCCGAGCTTCAGCGCCGCCTCGATCTTCGTGATCTGGTCCGGCGCGTTCTGGCCGATCTTCGCGAACACCGTCGCCGGCGTCGTGAACATCCCGGAGACCATGCTGGATTCCGCCCGGATGCTCCACCTGAAACGCGGCACGTTCATCTTCCGCGTGCTTCTGCCGGGGGCCATGCCGTCGATCCTGACCGGTGCTTCCCTGAGCCTGGTCTTCAGCTTCCTGCTGCTGACCGCCGCCGAGCTGATCGGCGCGACGGAAGGGCTCGGGTGGTATGTGAAGGACCGCGCGGACTTCGGCGACTACGCCAGAGTCATCGTCGGCATCATCTTCATCGGGCTCGTGATCACGGCGATCTCCGCCGCGTTCAAGCGGATCGAAAAGCGCATCCTGCGCTACAAGGAGGCCGGACAATGATCGAATGCAGAAATCTGACCGTTGCGTTTCAGAATAAGACCATTCTGGACCGGATCAACCTCACAGTTCAGGACGGCGCGTTCCTCTGCCTGCTCGGGCAGTCCGGCTGCGGCAAGTCCACGCTGCTGCGGACGTTCGCCGGTCTGCTGAAGCCGACCTCCGGGGAAGTCTTCGTGGACGGCAAGCTCGTCGACGGCCCCGAAAAGGCCTGCTCCGTGGTGTTCCAGGACTACTCGCTTTTCCCGTGGATGACCACCGGGAAGAATCTGATGCTCGCGCTGGCGGCTTCCTACCCGCAGAAGAGCAAGGCGGAGATCCGGAATCTGGCGGAATCGTATCTGGAAATGGTCGGCCTGAGCGGCGTGTTCAACCAGTACCCGGCCGCCCTTTCCGGCGGCATGCGCCAGCGCGCAGCCATTGCACGCGCCATCGCCACGCCGAGCAAGGTCCTGCTCATGGACGAGCCGTTCGGCGCACTCGACCCCGTGAACCGGGCGATGCTTCAGGACCTGGTCCGCGAGCTTCACCGGGATTCGCACGGAGCCAGGACCGTGGTGTTCGTCACGCACGACGTGGACGAGGCACTGTATCTCGGCACGGAGATCGCCGTCCTCGGCAGTTCGCCCGGACGCGTCATCGCGCTGGAGAAAAACCCGGTTTCCCGCCAGCTCCCCAGGGAAAAGCTCTTCGAAAACGAATCGGTCATCGCCCTTCAGAAAAAGATCATGGACATCTACCGGTCCGACATGAATGAAAAACTGAATTTGAGAGAATCGTTCCACTCCGGGAACGGCATCTGATTCCACTCGACAACAATGCAACACATGGAAGGAGATATTACCATGAACATCAAACATACGCTTGTTACGCTTCTTGCCGCGGGGATCGTCCCGGCGGCCTTCCTGACCGGATGCGGCAAACAGGATGCCGCGGCCCCCGTGCTCCGCGTCGGCTACCAGCAGGGCGGCAGCTCAACACTGCCGATGATCGCCCTGAACGAGAAGTATTTCGACCAGTCCGGCGTGCAGACCGATTTCGTGCTGTTCACCAACTCCAGCGACGGCCTGAACGCTTTGAACGCAGGCAAGCTCGACATCGGCGTGTCGTTCGGCACCGGCGGTCCGCTCACGTTCATTTCGAAAGGCTCGAAGTTCGTCATCATCGGAGGCAACCTCTCCGGCGGACATCCGATCATTACCAAGCCCGAACACGCGGAAGAATACAAAAGCATTGAGGACTTCAAGGGAAAAACGGTCGGCACGCCGCGCATCTTCACCTCGGACGTCGTGTTCCGCGGCGCATTGTTCGAGGCTGGGATCGACCCGGAGAAGGACCTGACGATCGTCGAGTTCAAACGCCCGGTCGACGTGCTGGAAGCCGTCAAGAGCGGCAAGGTCGACGTCGGAATCGGCGCGACCAACATCATCGGACAGTCCGTTCAGGCCGGTCTGGCATCTCCGTTGTGGAGCAACGACCTGTCCCCGAACCATCCCTGCTGCCGTATCGTCGTGACGGAGGAAGCTCTTCAGAAATACCGTCCTGAACTCGTGAAGTTCCTGAAGGCGGAGCTCCTCGCGGAAAAGAAATTCGTGGACGACCCGGAGTCCGGCGTCCGCGCCGACGTGGAGCAGCAGAAATTCGGCGAAAAACTCGCCAGCGACCTGGTGCTGAATCCGCATCTTCAGTTCTCCGTCGATCCGAACCGCAAGGGTGTCGAGGCCATGTGGGCGCACATGAAGAAGATCGGCTACGCGGACGGCGATCCCGATTTCTCGAAGGTGATCGACACCACGCTGTACTATGAGGCGCTTCAGGAACTCCGCAAGGAGCAGCCGAACGAGCCCTTCTGGGAAAAACTCGAACAACGCTATAAGGATCAGAATCTGTGAACAAAAACCCGCTCATTGAGCTGCGCGACCTGTCGTTCTCCCATGCCGGAGAACAGACTCTGGCTCACATCGACCTCTCCGTGGCCGCCAGCGAATTCATCGCCGTCATCGGCCCTTCCGGCTGCGGCAAGAGCACCCTGCTGCGGCTCGTGGGCGGGCTCCTCATGCCTTCTTCCGGCGAAGTCCTCGTCGGAAGGAAGAACGTCACCGGACCCGGCCTCGACCGCGCCATGGTGTTCCAGGACTACAGCCTTTTCCCGTGGAGTTCCTGCGCTGACAATATCGTGCTGGCGCTCGAACAGGCCCGTCCCGAACTCACCCGCGCCGAACGCCGCCAGATCGCCGACGACTATCTGACGATGGTCGGCCTGGCGAACGCCGGACGCAAACTCCCCGGTGAACTTTCGGGCGGCATGCGACAGCGCGCCGCCATCGCCAGAGCTCTTGCCATGAACTCCCCGATCCTGCTCATGGACGAGCCGTTCGGCGCGCTCGACGCCATCACGCGGGCGAAACAGCAGGACATGCTGCTGGAGATCTGGCAGGCTGGAGGTTCGCTGAAGAAAACCGTGATCTTCGTGACGCACGATGTGGACGAGGCGCTGATCCTCGCCGGACGTGTGATCGTGCTTGGGGTCTGCCCCGGCCATGTGGCCGCCGACATCCCCGTCGACCTGCCGCGTCCGCGTTCCCGCGCCACGCTGATGGCAGACGGACGGTTCCGGGAACTTCGCGAACGACTGATGCAGGAACTTAACGATGCCGTCGAACGCCAGTTGGCGGCATCACAGGAACAGCAGGGAGGAAGCGGAATATGAACAATCGTGAATTTGAACAGAAAAAGGCAAAACGCGACCGCCGGACCGCCGCGATCGGTGCGACCGCGGTGTTCGCAGTCCTGATCGCTCTCTATGCCGTCCTGACGGACCTTACCCACGTCCTTGATCCGGTCCTCTTCCCCGGACTCGGTGTCATCCTCCCCGAAATGGCGCGTTCCTCCGGCGAACTCCTCAAGGGCTTCCTCTACTCCATGCGCCTGCTGATCCCGTCCCTGGCCGCCGGAATTCTCGCCGGGGTCGCCTGCGGACTGGCGGTCGGCATGCACCCGAAGGTGAAACTGGTCCTGATGCCGCTTTTCCGCGCGCTGAACCCGGTCCCGCCGACCATGCTGATCCCGTACGCCATCGCGGTCCTGCCGAGCTTCTGGCTTTCCTCCGCCGTCATCATCTTTCTCGGCGTCTTCTGGCCGGTCCTGATGAGCACGCTGCACGGCGTCGTGATGCTGGAGCCGCGCTGGATCGACAACGCCCGCTGCCTGCAGCTGACCGGGCGCAAGCTCGTCTTCAAGGTGATCCTGCCGGGGGCCATGCCGCAGATCTTCGCCGGCATCGGATCCGGCCTCATCTTCAGCTTCATCCTGCTGACCGTGGCCGAGATGTTCGGCGCGAAGGCGGGCATGGGCTTTTATGTGCAGTATTACGCCGACTTCGCCGAGTACGGCAAAGTCCTCGGCGGCATTATCTTCCTGTCCGTCGTCGTCATCCTGCTGATGACGATCTTCGACCGCATCCAGCGTCGCGTCCTGTACTGGACGAACAAACGCTGACCGCAACAATACGATTTGGAGTGCTGAACCATGGATGAACAACAATTCGATCTGGAACTGACCGAACGCGTCAAGGCGTACGCGAAGGAAATCGGCTCGGCCCTCGTCGGGATCGCCGACGCCGGGATCCTCAACGAGGCGCTGGAACCGGATTTCCGCCCGGAGGACTTGTTGCCGGGATGCCGCTGTGTCGTCGTGCTGTCCCTGCACATCCCCGACGGAGCGCTGGAAATCATGCGCCGCGGGAAAATGAACTACAGTTACAACATGTTCGGCTACGCCTACCTGAACCGCGAGCTTGACTTCCTGATCTACCGCATGACGATGTTTCTGGAGAACGAGGGCTACGCCGCCATGCCGATCCCCGCACGCGGGACGCAGTACGGCGCGCGCAAGCCGTATTTCGGTCCGCTCTCCTACCGGCATTGCGCCGTCGCAGCCGGACTCGCCACGTTCGGTCTGAACGGTCTTGCGCTCTCGCCGCAGTTCGGTTCGCGGCAGAGGTTCGTCGGAATCCCGACCACCGCTCCGCTCAAACCCGCTGAAAAGCTCATGGACCAGTCGCTCTGCGACGGTTGCATGGAGTGCATCCGCAACTGTCCGGCGCACGCGCTCTCCCTCAACCCGCCGCATATCTGCAAGCTCGGCGGCATGACCTACCGTTACGCCCGCTGCAACCAGGCCGCCTGCACCCACATGGCGCGCGGTCTCAGTACGGAAGTCTGGAAGGGCGCGCTGTTCAACCCGAACGTCGATGTCCCGGTCGAGGAGAATCAGAGCAAGGCCGGACACTACGACGACCTCTGGAACAAACGCGATGCGCGCATCCGGATCAGCGAACACGCCGAGGCCACTTACGGCGCCACGCTCTGCGGACGCTGCATGGCGTTCTGTACCGCCGGACACGACGCGATGAACCGTCGCATGCGGCCGGACCAGACCGCCTACCAGAACGACGAAGTCCTGCACAAGGACGGCACGATCCATGTCGCGGACCGCGTCGCCGCTTTGCGGAAACGTTCCGCTCAATCCGAACAGAAATGAACTACCCCGCCGCAAGCAGCGGGGTATCTAAGGGAACTACCATGTCAGAAGTCAAAGCCAAGTTGTTGTTCAAGGATTTTCTTATACGCACCTTGGTTCGCGATGTATTGCTTGATTCCTTCCGCATTGGCGTATTCGCTCACCGTGTTCGCGTAGAAACCGCTTGTCCAAAGGTTCCCGCCCCAAAGAAACTTTTTCA
>JAFXYP010000057.1 GCA_017541665.1 Lentisphaeria bacterium
GCCGGCCGCGGAATACTTCTCGCGGTAGTCGACCTGCAGCGGGAAGAAGTCCTGGCCTTTCTTGGCCTCGCCGGAACAGGCGGCGGAGAAGACGATGGTGTCGCCCTGGCGGACCGTGCAGGAGCCGTTGGCGAGGTGTGCGAGTTTGCCGGCAGCCAGCGTGAGGTCGCGGCCCGGTCCGATGTTGATCTTGACGGAGATTTCCTCCAGCATGATGTACCTCCTTGAGGTGGTTTGTGCCTCAGGAGCCTGCATGTCCCCGAATGGATTATGGTCGTTTCGTTCGGTTGCCCGCGTGGAACCGCGGTATCAGCCTCCGCGCCCGGACTGACTGGACTCATGCGTCCATGTCGGGGGCTGATAACGTCCGTTCCACACCGGCCGCCGTCGGAAAGGAAAGGTGCATCCATTCAGTTTCAGGGCTCGCGGTCGCCTCGTTTTCGCGCATAGCGTTCGAACGGAGCAAGTGAGCGGGGCTCCCAATGGCGGTTGTGGGATTGTCCGCCGCGCGATGCTGAGGATTCAGCAGTTTTTTTGCGCGGGAAGACGGTTCAGTTATAGGGGTATAATACACAAAATGGCCGCGCCCCCGTTCAGACCGGGAACGCAACCATTTTTGCGCTTCGATTCAAAGAGCAGCGTGCTGTCACTTCTGGCCGCGGATACCGAGTTCGGCGGCGAGGGAGAGATAGCGCTCGTGGTTCTCTTTGGAGAGGTACTTCAGCAGGCGTTTGCGACGGTTGACCATGGCCATGAGGCCGAAACGGGAGCTGTTGTCCTTCTTGTGAGAACGCATGTGATCGGTGAGTTCGGCGATCTTGGAGCTGAGCACGGCGATCTGGACTTCGGGGGATCCGACGTCGCCCTCGTGGCGGGCGTATTTCTGCATGATCGCGGTTTTAGTTTCTTTTTCCATTGAATTCCATTCCTGTTTCTGGGATTAAAACGAAATTTTATCCTTTTAAGATACATGCGTTTTCGGAAAATGCAAGCGGCAATCGCTTTTTTTTGCCATTTTTCGCCTTTCCGGGTCGGTTTCCGGCCGTCCCGGCGCCACTTTTTTCCGCGCCACGCTTGCATCGGCCCGCCTCGCGTGGTATATTAAAAGGTTATATTGTTTCAACCAATTACCAAACATGCACGCCCGCGGAAAGCGGCGGCACAATAACCATCAGGAGAGGTTTCCATGCTCGAAGCGCTGAAAAAGAATGAATCGTTCCACACCCGTCGCGGTCCCGTCGTCCTCGTCATCATGGACGGAGTCGGCATCGGCAAGTACAAGGAAGGCGACGCCGTCCTCGACTCCAACACGCCGTTCCTCCACAAGATGATGGCCACCCTCCCGATGACCACGCTGAAGGCGCACGGTACGGCGGTCGGACTCCCCAGCGACGCCGACATGGGCAACAGCGAAGTCGGGCACAATGCCATGGGCTGCGGACGCGTGTTCGAACAGGGCGCGAAGCTCGTCTCCGCCGCCATCGAAAGCGGACGCATGTTCGAGGGCGCCACGTGGAAGGCCCTGATCGAACAGGCAAAGAAGGGCGGCACGCTCCACTTCATCGGCCTCTTCTCCGACGGCAACGTCCACAGCCACCTCAACCACCTGAAGGGCATGCTCGAACAGGCGAAGAAGGAAGGCGTGAAGAAGATCCGCATCCACGCGCTCCTCGACGGACGCGACGTGCCGGAAACCTCCGCGCTCGATTACATCGACCCCTTCGAGGCCTGGCTGAAGGAGTTCAACACCGACGGCATGGACTGCCGCATCGCCTCCGGCGGCGGACGCATGGTCATCACCATGGACCGCTACAACGCCAACTGGGACATGGTCCGCAAGGGCTGGGAAACGCACGTCCTCGGCAGGGGCCGCTACTTCAAGACCGCCCATGAGGCCGTCGAGACCCTCCGCGGCGAAACCGGCGCGATCGACCAGGACCTCCCGCCCTTCGTGGTCTCCGACGACGGCAGCACCCCGGTCGGCCCGGTCGTCGACGGCGACGCCGTGGTCTTCTTCAACTTCCGCGGCGACCGCGCGCTCGAGATCAGCAAGGCGTTCGACGCCGAGACGCTCACCGAGTTCGACCGCGGCCCGCGCCCGGACGTCTACTACGCCGGCATGATGGAGTACGACGGCGACACGCACGTACCGAACCACTTCCTCGTGAATCCGCCGGAGATCGACCGCACCCTCAGCGAATACCTCTGCGCCACCGGCATCAGGTCGCTCGCCATCAGCGAGACCCAGAAATACGGGCACGTGACCTACTTCTTCAACGGCAACCGCACCGGCAAGTTCGACGAGGCGCTCGAGACCTACATCGAAATCCCGTCCGACATCGTCCCGTTCGAGCAGCGCCCCTGGATGCAGTGCGCCATCATCACCGACCGCGTCTGCCAGGCCATCGACAACAACGAATTCCAGTTTATCCGCCTCAACTTCCCGAACGGCGACATGGTCGGCCACACCGGCGTCTACCAGGCCGTCCAGACCTCCATGGGCGCGCTCGACATCTGCCTGGAACGCATCTACAACAGCGTGAAGGCCGCCGGCGGCGTCATGCTCGTCACCGCCGACCACGGCAACGCCGACGACATGTACGAACACGCCAAGGACGGTTCCGTGAAGCTCGACTCCAACGGCAACCCGAAGCGCAAGACCAGCCATTCGCTGAACCCGGTCCCGGCGATCCTCTTCGACCCCGAATTCCAGGGCGAATACGACACCACGCTGAACACCGGCCTCGGCATCAGCTCCATTACCGGCACCTGCATGACTCTGCTCGGCTACTTCCCGCCCGCGGACTACGACAAGGCGATCATCAACTTAAAATAACACTGCAAGCAGTGCTGATATAGTGCGCGGGTTCCCCTCGCGCACACTGCAAGCAGTGCTGATATAGTGCGCGGGTTCCCCTCGCGCACACTGCAAGCAGTGCTGATATAGTGCGCGGGTTCCCCTCGCGCACAAGTTTAGCCTCAAATAAAAAGTTCAAACCGGCGTCCCCCCATGCGTTCCCTCATCCTGATCGACTCCTTCGCACAGATCTTCCGCGGGTATTTCGCGGTGCGCGTGCTCACGTCCCACGATGGCACGCCGACCAACGCGGTCTTCGCGATGGCGAAGTTCCTGCTGAAGCTCCACGCCGACTACCCCGCCGACACGTTCGACGGCGCGTTCGTCTTCGACCTCGGAAAACCCGCGCACCGGCTCGAGCTCGCCCCGGACTACAAGGCGAACCGTCCGCCCGCGCCGCCCGATCTGACCGCGCAGATCCCGATCGTCCGCGACCTGATCCGGGCGTTCGGCTGGCCGCTCTTCGAGCAGCAGGCGTGGGAGGCCGACGACCTCATTTCCGCGCTGACGAACGCATTCCCGGAGCGCGAAATCCGCATCATCTCCGCGGACAAGGACCTCGCCCAGCTCATCAACGCCCGCGTCGCCATGCTCGTCCCGTCCCGCACCGGGACCGGGTTCGAACTGCGCGACGAGGCCGCTGTGCTGGAGAAGTTCGGCGTGCCGCCGTCCGGCATCATCGACTACCTCGCGCTCGTCGGCGACACGGCGGACAACATCCCCGGCATCGAGGGCGTCGGCCCGAAGACCGCCGCCAGGCTCATCTCCGAATGCGGCTCCATCGACGCCATCCTCGCAAACCCCGCCGCGGTCGCGAGCGAGAACCTCCGCCGCAAGCTCGTCGACGGCGCGGAACACCTCCGCAGAAACCAGGCGCTGGTCCGCCTGCTGCGCGAACCTCCGGCGGGCGCGGACTGGTCCGACGCCATGCTCGCGCGCACCGCGCCCGACTTCCGGCGCATCCGCGAGCTCGCCGCGAGGCTCGACCTGAACAGCATCATCCGCGATGTCGAGAAGATCGCGCCGGAAACGGCGTTCGACGACGCATCCGACGACCTCTTCGCCGCGTCCGCCCCTGCCGCGGCGGAGAAACCGGAAAAGCCCGCCGAAAAAGCCCCCGAGAAACCCGCATCCGATCAACTGGAGTTCGATTTCTGACATGAATACCATCCGCGACCACCTCGAATCCGTCCGGGAGCAGATCGCCGCGGCGGAATCCGCGGCCGGACGCCCCGCCGGCTCCGTCCGACTCCTCGCTGTCTCCAAGACCTTCCCCGCCGAAGACGTCGCGGAGGCGTTCGCCTGCGGCCAGACCTGTTTCGGCGAGAACCGCGTGCAGGAGCTCGCCTCGAAGGTCCCCGTCCTGCCCGCGGAGATCGAATGGCATCTGATCGGCTCGCTCCAGTCGAACAAGGCCGCGAAGGCCGCCTCGCTCGCGAGCTGGATCCATTCCGTCGACTCCGAAAAGCTCGTGCGGAAGATCTCCGCCGCCGCGGACGCGCTCGGCAGGACCGTCAACATCCTGTTCGAGGTCAATTCCGGCGAGGAGAATAAGACCGGATTCCGTTCCACCGACGCCCTCCGCGCCTCGCTGGAGGCCGGGCTCGCGCTCCCCGGAATTCGGGTGCGCGGCCTGATGACCATGGCCCCGCTCGGTTCCGACGAACCCGCCCTGCACCGCGTGTTCGCCGCGCTCCGCACGCAGCGCGACGCGCTCGAACGGGAATTCGGCATCGAACTGCCCGAACTCTCCATGGGCATGAGCGGCGACTTCCGCGAAGCCATCGCCGAGGGCGCGACCATCGTCCGCATCGGCACCGCCATCTTCGGCGGCCGCGCCTACCCCGCGCACTGAAGCTGTGCGCGGCTGCGCTCGCGCACAAAAACATATAGCCTCCCCCCCGAGTCAGCGGCTTGCTTCGCAACGCCACGTGGACAAGTCTCCACTGGCAGGCAGAGCCTGCACAGGATTATCGACCTGCTAAAGCTCGGGTATGGCAGGGGGGCGCGATTGCTGTTTTTTTTTGCTAAAGTTATTAAACCTTCGCTTGCTTTTCCCGGAAAGTCGTGCTATAGTATCGGCAACGAAAAACGAAAATGATTGGCGAAAGCCAGTCCGAGCGAAGGCGCTTTGCGTGTGACGGACACAGGCGGGCGGCCTTGTTTCAAAACATTCATCGGGGTGTCTTCCCCGGAAAGGTGTCGTCATGAAAAAAACGATGTTCGTGCTGTTTTCTCTGTCCACACTCCTCTTTTTCGCCGGATGCGACGGCAATCAATCCACACCGAAAGATGAATCCGCCGGGATTGGGGAAAAGGCCGTAAAAATCAAGGAAAAGACCTCCTCAAAGACCGAAGAAACGGTTTCCACGGAAACCGAGGAGAAGGCCGTTCCCGCCGCCGATTCTCCCAGGACGGTCGTGTTGAAATGGGGCAAGGCCCTGCTGGACGGCGATCTCGAAAAGGCCAATCAGTATTCAACGGAGAGAGGACAAAAGGAGAACGACGCCGTGGTCAACAAGCTGCTGAAGAGCGACCAGGGCAAGGCAGCGTTCACGGACATCCTGGCCCAGGCGGAAACAGGCGAAGAAACAATCAACGGGAATGACGCGAAAATCGCCCTGAAAAAAGACGGCATATCCCTGATCAAAGTCGACGGCGTCTGGAAAGTCAACGATATCTGATCCCGGTTGCGGCGCGCCGGATCGAAAGCCCGCGCGTCGCATCGTCTTTCATCGGAATGACGTTTTCATCCGGAGCATCCGCCGAGACGATGTTTTCGTCCGGCGAGAAAAACACCGTCTCCGCGGGCAAGGTTCTTTGTTTGCCTGCGTCGGACAAGGCGGTCTTCTTGCTTGCCGTCTTTTTTTAGTTGAGGAACTTGTCCTCGTGCCGGAGCGAAGTCCGGCACAACCGCATCACAGATTGCTGTGCATGCGCGAGCATAAGGAGTCGCGCATGCAGCAACGGAGGCTCCGCCGCCTCACTTTTTCAGCTTGGCGGAAAGGAGGTCCCTGATCTCCTTGGTCTTGGCCTCGTCCACCATTTTCCTCATATTTTTATCCACATCCGCCTTGTTTTTTTCATCAGGATGTGGTATAATATGATTGTATGCGCATGACAAAACCGGGGGCGTGAGCGCGATTTTCGTTCGATCCGCGACAAACCCTCCGATGCATTCACTTTTCCACGCATTTTTCACAAGGAGCCAACCATGATGCTGTCCGGAAAGATTTGGTCCGTTACGGGAAACGCTTCCGTAATTCGAAAAAACACCTCAACCCTCATCGGGCTGATGCTGATCTGCCTTTCGGCGCTCCTGCCGCTCTGCAGCTGCTCGGAGAGCACGGCTGCCGACCTGACGCCGGAACAGGCCGCGGAATCGTGCCTGGACGACTTCTGCAAGGCGGTCAAAGCGGAGGACTGGCCGAAGGCGATCCGGTCGCTCGATCTGGCGACGGCCGATCCCCTGCTGCTGAATATCTGGAACTTCGAAGGGTATCAGAAAGCGGAAAAACTTCTGAACGGCGGCGAAAAGAATTTGAAAAGAGCGCTGGGGATCATGTCCGATTTCCCGGACGGCGGGGAGGAGTTTGCCGAAATCAGGGAGAATCTCTCTTCGATCCCGGCCGCGACGAGGAAAAAGCTTCCCGGACAGCTCGCGGAACTCTGCCGTTCCCTGTATGAAGTCGATTCCTTCATGTTGAAATCCGACGTGCTTAACCTCGCCGAGGACCGGAAGATTCTGGAAGCCACGGAAGATATCGTAAGACTTCAACTTTCCATCTATCATGCACCCTACGAAGCGGTTTTCCGCAAAAACGGAAAGGAATGGCGCTTGTCCTATCTTCAGTCCGTTGCGACGATGGATCGCGAACCCTCCGAACTCGAATTTGCGTATGCGAAAACGATGGCGAAGAAAAAGTACGATGCCGACTCCCCGGAACAGACTCTGGTGGATTTTTTGCGTGCCCAATCGAATCTGGATTTCGAGAAAGCGCAGTCTTTCCTTTCCGACGATTATACGGGCATCGAAACTTACACCAACAGCATACCGCATACGAAAGCCGACTTTATCGCGGTCGGACGCGGGCTCAAGAGCGGTTCGTTATATGATTATTTTGCCTCTATGATCGAACATGCCGAAAAGGGCGTCGACCGGAAAGCATTGTCAGCGTACCTGAAATCCTTTGCGGGAAAAGACACGGAAAAGTACTTCATGGAAAAGTATCAGAGAACGTCCAAGTCGGATGCCGCACTGTCGATGCAGACCATGTCCGTGATCCCGGACAGCCGCAAGGTCGAGGGAGACAACGCATCCCTGGACGTCACGGTCTGCGATCTGTCGCTTGGCCGCCAGCAAATACATTATGACCTGGTCCGCAAGGACGGCAAATGGCTGATCCGGAAAGAAGTCGGCGCTCTCCTGCCGTCCGCGACCGACGCGGAAAAGAAATCCATGGCAAAATCTCTGAAACTGATGGGCGTGAAGTTCGAGGACGAGGACGAAAACGAGTTCGTCGGCATCTACGATAACATCGACAAAGCGCCGTTCCTCAGGAAGGACGAGCAGGAAAAAGAACGGAAGGCCCTCTGGGAGCTTCTGAAGCAGGAGGACCCGGACGTTTCGTACGACGCTGCCTGCATGCTCTATGAACAGAGCCGCCTGTATTCGGATGAGGTGAAACGATTCAAGTTCAACGACGTGTCCCGCCTCGACCGGGTCGCCGCGAAAGTCCGCGACTTCTTTTTCGTCAACGATCCCGCCGCCGAACTGCCCAACGCCCAGCAATTCGTGGATGCGGAACAGTTCGGCACGCTCAGCCGCCTGATCGTGGGGCGTGCCGTGCTCGGCCGGTTTGTCTGGGGGCGTTACCAGAAGAGAGGATTAAGGAACCTGGAGCAGGCATTTGCCACCTGGGTCGACAGGGCGAAGATCACGGAGGAGAGCGCCATGCTCTTCTGCCAGCTCTGGTCGGATTTTTCCCTGTCGGTCCGAAACTACGATCTGAGGTCGAAAATCGACAGGCTCGCCCAAAACGGCGCGCCGGAATGGTTGACGGAATATCTGCGGGGCGACTTGGCCATTAATCTGGCATGGGAGTCACGGGGCGGCGGCACGGCGCTGTCGGTCACCGAAGAAGGATGGAAAGGGTTCAATGATTATCTGAAGGAAGCCGACCGCTACCTGGACCACTCCATTCGGCTCAACCCGCAGAATTATCTGGCGCACCTCAAGAAGATCACGACGGCCATGGGGCACGGGACGCGCGCGCAGGAAATGGACGCCTTCAAAAAAGGCATTGCGCTCATCCCGGACAGATCCGGCTTTTTGTCCTATCTTCTCCAGTGCCTCATGCCCCGCTGGGGCGGCTCCATCCGCGAAATGAAGCAGCTGCTCCGGGAAGGCATGAAGCAGGACGAGACCAAAACGGGCGTCGCGCACACTTCGTTCAACCTCATCAGCAGTTTCATGTTCTACGAGGAAGGCGTGCCGCTCACGTTCCGCTCGTTCTACATGGATCCCGTCGTGCAGGATTGCGGGGAACGCCTGTTCGCGCAGACGCTGAAGAAATGCCCGGACGACGTCTATTTTCAGAACGTGGTCCGCTACGAACAGGCTTTGTTCTACCTGAACAGCGTCCGCTACCGGGAGGCGCTCGAAGCCTTCGACAAGATCACGTTCGAGGGGAAGGAGCTCGAGAAATTCCTGTATGACAACAGCGTGCTGAAGTTTCAGACCAATTATCCCGTCGTTCCGATCTTCGAGGACCCGAAAGCGGCATTCGATCTGAGGCGAAGCGCAGTCGCTCCGATCCTCCGGCGGATCGAGCTCAATTTCCTGAAGGAGGAAATCACGCCCGCGGTCGCGCGCCGTCAGCTGCTTGCACTGGCGGATTCCGAGGAGGCGAAGGCCGATTCTTCCATTCGGAATTCTCTGCTCAATCTCGCCGCCATGTGGGGCGAACCCGACGAAGCCGCCGAGAACTGGAAACTGGAGTCCAACCATTCCGGTCCTGCGTGGGCATGCGCCTGCTACAAGATGTCCGGCGAACGCCTGAAATTCTTCTTCGACCACGGATACGACGTCGATGCGGAGCCGCATTTCTTCCTCCGGGCCAGATATTATGCCGGATACCATCCGTCCACCGCGTTGGAAAAAGACAAATCCGCGGCATGCCGCAAAGTGATCAACGCCGAGGCGAAGAAACGCTGGAAATACATCACAGGCGAAGGCGACGATCCCGAAAACGAGATCACCGTGATATCGAATCCGCTGGCGATCAATCCCCTGATTGTCGAGGCGAGGAAGCCCGACAACAAAAAGCTCCTCGTGATCGAATACACCTCCCGCCACAAATTCTACTTTAACCTCAAGGGCGACTCCCTGACCATGGAATCCTTCTACGGGCCGTTCCCGGCCGCCGTGACGGTCAACGGACAGTTGTGGAGCGATCCGGCGAAGCCGTTCCGCATTCCGTTCGCACCCGATTATTCGCACGGTTTTGCCATGATGACAAGCGGCGTGGCGAAATGGGAGACACAGGCCGTCTGCGACGGAAAGGACTATGCGGAACTGCTCATCGTGCCCGCTCAGGAAGAATATCTGACCTCGATCAATACGGTCGTTCTTATGTTCGACCCGGATCCTGCCCGGATCTCGGCGATGGAGGAAGCCGCGAAAGCTTCTCCCACGGCCGGCCTCCTGATCCCGGTCGCCACCTCGGTGAAAACCGTGAACTCCGTCTCGTTCGACCCGGCGAAAGCGAAGCCGGTCGAAGAGGGAAAAAAGGCGATCGTCCTTGAGGGTGTCTTCGACGGAGAAGGGCAGTTCATCTTCCGGGGGGACAGGGTCGTCTACCGGCACACGGCGTTTGATCGGCCCGAAAAAGTCACGATCAACGGACAGCCGTGGAATGACCTGAAGAAACCGTTCGAGCTGGATTTCATCCCGGATTATGCCACGACGAACGTTGCCGAAATGAACGGCCGCAACGACATCCGGCTGGACTATTTCAGGAACAGAATGGAGCTGTACATTTTCGATTCGGAACCTTCCCGGGACGACTACCGCGTTTCCGTGTTTTTCGATGCCGTCAAAACCGAACTGAGCCAGGCGGACCTGGACTGGATCAGACTGGACAGCGCCACGGGGACTGCCAATTCGCAGAAGACCGTGAACGACGTTCCCTTCGACCCGGCAGGCGCGAAACCGGTCGAAGAGGGCAAAAAGGCGATCGTCATCGAGGGCGTTTTCGACGGGGCGGGGACGTTCACCTTCAGCGGGAACCGGATCGTTTACAAGCATGCGACGTACGATCCCCCGGACAAACTCACGGTGAACGGCAAAGCATGGAATAACCTGAACAAGCCGTTCGAGCTGGACTTCACCCCGGATTATGCCACGACGAACGTCGCCGAAATGAACGGCCGCGACATCATCGGGATCAAGTATTCCCGGGACAAAATGGAGCTGGAAATCAACGACACGGAGATGTCCCGGGACAACTACCGCGTCTCCGTGTTCTTCGAGAAGGTCAAATAGAGAATCCGGGAACGGAGCCGTAAAATGAAGATACCATACATCGTTTTCATTCTGTGTGGAGCAGCTGTAATGCTCGCAGGGATACTCTTTTATGTCGGGGAGCTCCATTTGAAACAGGATAACGCAGATACGAGGAGTAACCTGTCGCAGATATACAAACGCCTGGAACAATATCATACGGAGCATGGGGCTTATCCGCCCCAGCAGGATATGAAATCGCTGTTGAAAACCCTGGGGATGAACGAAGACGATTTTTTCGAAGTGTTTTTCTTCGACATCAATACCGCAGAATACCATGCCTCCAATCGGAATCAGGAATATTCGGATCAGAATATGGAGGATCCCGTTTTGTCAATTCGTGTCAAGTCGCGTGTATTCGGCAAACCCGAACGGCTTTGCGTGAGAAAAGACGGCAGTGTCTACAGGGATTTTGACACGGGAGCCACGCCATGAAAAATCTTTATCTTTTCTCCCCCTGTCCGGCAGGCTCCGGGCAGGACCTCATCGACACATAAAGCGGGCTGCCCGGATCGAACCGGACAGCCCGGAAACAAAGCCTTTCCTGCGGCAGTGCCGGGCTGCGCGCCGGCACACGCCAGAATATATTGCCGCCCTGTTCGCTTTCCAGCTTGCGGCAGGCTCAGCATATGTGCCCGAGCGGAGCCGGACACTCTATCAGTGGAGGCTATGCCTCCTCACTTTTTCAGCTTGGCGGAAAGGAGGTCCCTGATCTCCTGGGTCTTGGCCTCGTCCACCATTTTCTGCGTGACTTTCACGTTCATATTGAGCAGACGCTTGACCATGTCGAGGTTGCCGGCGCGTGCGGCGAGCAGGATCGGGGTCTCGCCTTTTTTGTTCGGCAGGTCTTCCGCTGCGCTGTAGTAGAGGAGCTTGCGGACGGTCTCCTCGTCGGCGGTCTCGGCGCAGAGGTGCATGACGGAGTTTCCGTCCTTATCGACGCCGTTCACGCTTGGGATCTTGTCGGCGAGATATTTCACGATGTCGGGGTATTTCGCGCCGGAAATAAGGACGGTGGTGCCGTCTTTCGCAGTGGCGGCGTAATTGGCCTTGCGTGCCACGAGGAACTTCACGAGGGAAGCATTTCCGCTGGCGGCGGCGCAGTGAAGCGGGGTGAGGCCGTCCTTGTCGGCGAGGTTGATCTCCGCCTTCTTCTCCTCAAGCAAATATTTTACGGTCGAGGCCTTGCCGCGGGCAGCCGCGTAGAAAACGGGAGTCCTGCCGTTCTCCGCAAAGGCATTCACGTCCGCGCCGGCCTGAACGAGTTCCTTGACCATGTCGAGGTTGCCGCGGGCGGCCGCCTGATGCAGCGGGGTGAGGCCGGTGTTCGTGGCGACGTTCGGATCCGCGCCGAACGTCACGAGGTTCTTCACCATCTCGTACGTCCCCATGCGGGCGGCATCGTACAGCGGGGATGCGCCGCTTTTCGTGATCTGGGTACGCGGGGAGCATGCCCGGACCTTCAGCAGGTAGGTGATGATCCCGTCCTGCTTCTTCAGGACCGCGCAGTGGAGCAGCGACATGCCGGAATTGTCCTGGGCATTCGGATCGACCTTGTTCTTGCCGGCCTTGTCGAGGTTGTTCAGGATGGTGAAATTGCCGTTTTCGATGCAATAGAAGGCGGGCGTGCGGCCCTTGTCGTCCTTCGCGTTCACATCCGCGCCGTTCGTGATCGCTTCGAACGCGCGTTCCCAGTCCTTCTCCTCCAGGTAGCCGAACATTTCCTTATTGAGGGCGGCGATGCGTCTGGCTTCCTCGCGGGCGGCTGCGCCCTGTTCGTACTCGGCGCGGAGCTGAGCGATCTGCTCGGCACGGCGCTGCTCGGCCTCCGCACGCATCTGGACGCGCTTCGTGCGCTCCTCGTCGTCGATGCCCTCCTCGTCGGGATCGGGCGTCTCCTCAAGCGGGACCATCGCCTCGAAGTCGGGCGGTTCCTCGTCCTCTTCGGCGGAGAGACCGCCTTCCCCGTTCTCGCCGGCCTCGGCGGCCCCGTCGCCGTTCTCTTCGGACTGGACGGAGGCCTCCTCTTCATCGGTATCGGAATCGTCCGCGATCAGCGCGGGAATCGAGACAAACGCGAGAGCCAGGGAGACTGCTGCCGATTTCAAAACAAGTTTCACATTCATGGTATCGGACCTTTCTTTGGCTGGAAGTTGAATGTTATGTGCGGACCGCACGGGCGACCGAAAAAAAGCGGCTGACGCGTGCGTTTCTACAGGTATTATACTGCAAAACACGCAAAAAAGCAAGCAGAAACGCGGAAAAAATAGCCTTTTCACCGAAAAAAACGCCTGTCCGGGGCGATTTCGGGCGATTTGGAGCAGCCCGGCAGACGCGTTTGGGAATACGGCCGGCAGCCGTTTTTTCATCCGGCGGAAGACCCCTTCCTTTTCCCGGCATCATCGCGACCGCGGCATCCCGCCTCTCTCGCGCAAACACAATGAAAAACATCCGCCTTTTTCGCGTTTTCGCGTTCTTTCGGTTTGACTTTCGCAAAAAACCGGGATATGTTTTATGAAATATTCTTTTTCTTGCCGCAGGGCAGAAAAAGATACGAAAACAAGTCGGGGAGCCTCGGAACAGAGCGGTCCGGCTCCACCTGGAACGAACCTTTTTCATTCAATCGGAGCGCCGATCATGAACACACGCCATACCATCGCCGCAGCCTCCATGCTGCTCGCCGTCCTGTCCGCACCGGCCGTCCCCGCCGACGACGCGGTCCGCGAATGGGAAGACCAAAGCGTCAACTACGTGAACACCGAGCCGATGCGCCCGGACTGCGCCGTCCCGGCAGGTCCCGCGGACCTGATGCTGCTGAACGGCGACTGGAAATTCCATTTCGCCCTCACGCCGGAGACGCGCCCGGCCGATTTCTTCAAGCCGGACTACGACGTTTCCCTTTGGAACACGATCAGGGTGCCGTCCTCGTGGGAGATCCGGGGATACGGCACGCCGATGTACTCCGCCTGGGAATACCCCTTCAAGGTCGATCCTCCGTTCGTGACGAAGGAGCCGGCACGCGAGAAGACGTCGTTCGTCGAACGCAACCCGGTCGGCTCGTATGTGCGCGAGTTCGAACTGCCGGACGGCTGGCTCCACGAAAGCCAGGTCTTCGTGCGCCTGAACGGCGTGGCGGCGGCGTTCTACCTGTGGATCAACGGCGAAAAGGTCGGCTACGCGGAGGATTCGTTCAGCCCGGATGAATTCAACATCACGAAATACCTGAAGCCCGGGAAGAACACGATCGCGGTCGAAGTGTACCATTTCTGCGACGGGTCCTACCTGGAGGACCAGGATTTCTTCCGGTTCTCCGGCATCTTCCGCGACGTGGCGCTCTTCCGCACGCCGGACGTTGCCATCCGCGATTTCTTCCTTCGCCCCCTGCTCGACAAGTCCGACTACAAAACTGGCGTGCTCGACGGCGAGATCACGCTCAAGAACTACGGCATGATCGAGGATGACCGCCGTCTGTACGGCATCCTGCATGACCCGGACGGCAAAGTCGCCTACAGCTTCTCCCTGCCCTTCCGCCTCATACCGGGCGAGGAGAAGACCATCCGCCTGAGCGGCATCCGGTTCCCGGACGTGAAGGCGTGGACGGCGGAGACGCCGAACCTGTACCGGCTGGACCTCGGGATCGAGAGCGACGTCCACCGGCACAAGCAGGACCTGAGCGCGAACCTCGGATTCCGCACCGTCGAGATCGGCCCGCAGGATCAGCTGCTGGTGAACGGGCGCGAGGTCATCCTGAAGGGCGTGAACCGCCACGAGACGCATCCCGACCTCGGCCGCGCCCTTACGCACGAGGTCATGGAGCAGGACGTCAAGCTCATGAAGGCGAACAACATCAACACCGTCCGCACCTCGCACTACCCGAACGATCCCTACTGGTACGAGCTCTGCGCGAAGTACGGCCTGTACGTGGTCGCCGAGGCGAACATCGAATGCCACGCGCACCAGGTCCTGACCGAGGACCCGAAGTGGACGCAGGCGTACGTCGAACGCAACCTGAACAACGTCCTCCGCCTCAGGAACAACCCGGCGATCATCATCTGGAGTCTCGGCAACGAAAACGGCTGGGGCGAGTGCAAAAACCTCGTCGCCGCCTCGAAGGCCGTGCGGGAGGCCGACTCCACCCGCCTCATCCACGCCTGCGAGCTCGGCTACCGCCCCGGCCTCACCGACATGGGCAGCACCATGTACCCCTCGGTCGACACCGTGGAGAAGATCGGCAGCGACCAGGAGCACGCGAACTGGAACTGGGAAGCGCCCGAGAAGACCCGCGCGAAGACCGGCCCCTTCTTCGTCTGCGAGTTCGCGCACAGCATGGGCAACGCGCTCGGCAACTTCAAGGAATACGTCGACCTTTATGAGAAATATCCGAACCTCATCGGCGGCTGCATCTGGGACTGGGTCGACCAGGACGTCCGCGCCGAAAGGCAGGAGGACGGCAAGTACAAGG
This sequence comes from Lentisphaeria bacterium, assembly GCA_017541665.1. GTDB lineage: Bacteria > Verrucomicrobiota > Lentisphaeria > Victivallales > UBA1829 > UBA1732. The sequence goes on from JAFXYP010000057.1 coordinate 14,884, forward strand.
CCGCTCCGTTCACCGGCGACGCACTGGCGTTCGGCGGCATGTTCGGCGACAACCCCGGCGACGGCAATTTCTGCGACAACGGCGTGATCTTCGCCGACCGCACGAAGAGCGCGAAGCTCCGCGAGGTGAAGCGCGTGTACCAGTACGTCAAGTTCGAACCGGACACGCCCGCGCCGAGGGAATCCGCCATCTTCCATGTCAAGCTCACGAACAACTATTTCCACAAGACCATGACCGGGCACACGCTCGTGGTCCTCTACGGCGGCGGCCTGCGTACGGGCAGCGACGGCAAGCGCATCTGGAGCGCGCACCGCATCCCCGCGCTCGCGCCCGGCGAGGCCGTCGTGATGAACTGCGCCTATCCGCCGCAGCTCGCCGGGGCGGACGAATCCCCGGCCATGCTCCTGCTCGTCTTCGACACCCCGATCCGGATCGGCTCGTCGCGCCTGCTTACGCAGTTCAACTTCCTGCGGAACCCCGACGTGATCGACCTGCTGGACGCGGGACGGCTCGACGACTTCCTGGACGCCTCGGTCGCGACGTACTCCGTGGACGGCGCCGCGTTCGAACAGCCCGTCAAAGCGAAGAAAGACAGCAGCAAGTTCAGCCTGCCGGACGTGACCGAGGACGGCGAAAACGCCATCACCGTGAAAGGCGACGGCTTCGAGGCAAAATTCGAACAAGCCAACCTCGTTTCGCTCGCCTACGACGGCAAGGATATCCTGAAGGCCGGCCCGCAGCCTGAAGTCTACCGCGCCCCGGTCGACAACGACAAGTGGATCTTCGACAGGGGGCCCGGCAAGAGCCTGACCTCCGAAGTCGTCCCGGAACAGTCGGATCGGGTCGCGGCGGAGGTGAGGCTTTCCTGGGAACGGACCGAAGACGGCGGCGTCAGGGTCACCACGCATAAGTCCTTCCTGGCAATCGGGAAACCCTCTGTCACAGCCGCAGTCAGCACGACCTGGGACATCGCGCGCGACGGCGCGATCACCGTCAAGGCAATGGTCAGCAATGCTCAGCAAATGCCGTTCAACCTCTACCGCAACGGCTTCTCGTTCGTCCTCGACGGCGCTTACAGCCGCGTCTCCTACCTCGGCTACGGCCCGCACGAGAATTACCGCGACCGCCGTCACGCCGCCTGGTTCGACCGCTTCGACACGACCGTGCTCGGCATGATCGAGCCCTATGTGAAGTCCCAGAGCTACGGCAACCGCATCGGCACGAAGAACGTGATCCTGTACGGCGACAGCAAGGACCTTCCCGCCGTCTCGTTCACCCTGCTCAAAAACGAATACTACTTCCTCAAGGAGCTGCCCGGCATGGAGTTCTCCGTTTCCCCGTGGACCGAGGGCGAGATCGCCGCTTCCTGCACGCGCGACCGTCTGCCCGAGCCCGGCGAAAAGACCGTGCTGCACCTGGATTCGGTCGTGTCCGGCCTCGGCGGCGCCAGCTGCGGCCCGGAACCGCTCAGGCAGTACAAAGTCGACAATCCGAACTTCACACTTCAGTATGTGATCGCGCCGTACCGAGGCAAACGGATCCCGAAATAATCTTTCCCGCCTGAAGAAACATGCCGGGAGCGTTCAAATCGGATGCTTCCGGCTTTTTCGTGCTTGAACGGAAACGAGGTTAATTCCGGCTGGGCTTTCCGCCTCTTTGAGCACCGTGGGGTCCGCCGTGTCCGCCGTGGTCGCCGGGTTTATTCCATCCGTTTTTCCGCTCGTTCTGAGGGCGTTTCCCCTCGTTTCCGCCGCGGCGCGAGGGCCCGGCGTCGCGGTCGCGGCGCAGCATGTCGCGCTGTCCGCGGCGTTCGGCGAGCCCCTTGTTGACCTGGATCGGCTGTCCGTCGGGCGTGGTCTCCGAGCAGTACATGGCGCAGCCCATGGTCATGGCGAGCGGGATGAAGTCCTGCACCTGTTTCGTGCTCCAGTGATATTTGGCGAGGTAGCCGTCCACCACGCGCATGTGGCGCTCCGTGCAGCCGGGGAAGTTCGAGATGAAGTACGGGACCATGAACTGCTTCTTCCCGGTCGCGGCGTTCACGCGGTCGAAGATGTCCTTGAACTTGTCGAACACGCCCGCCTGCCCCTTGCGCATCAGGCGCAGGACCTCGCCGTCGAGATGCTCCGGGGCGACGCTGAGCTGGCCGCCGACGTGGTCGCGGATGATCTTCTCGGTCTGGTGCGGCTGGATCAGCGCGAGGTCGAGGCGGATGCCGGAGTTGATGAAGACGTGCTTCACGCCGGGGATGCGCCTGATGCGGTCGAGCAGCGCCATGAGCGGCTTCTCGTCGGCATGGTAGTTCGGGCAGATCGAGGGGAAAAGACAGGAGATGCGGCGGCATTTCCTGCATTTCTCCGGGTCGAAGGGGCCGTGCCCGTAGATGTTGCCCGCCGCGCCGCCGACGTCGCTGATCGTGCCGTGAAAGAACGGCTGGGCGGCGAGCTTTTCGATGCTGCGGACGATGCTCTCCGGCGACCTCGAAACGAGGTGGTGGTTCTGATGCGAAACGAGCCCGCAGAACGCGCATCCGCCGGGACAGCCGCGCACCACGTGGATCGAATCGCGGATCACGTCCCACGCCGGGATGCGCTCGGTGTAGCTCCAGTGCGGACGGCCGGTGAACGGCAGTTCGCAGACATGGTCGAATTCGGCAGGCGTCATCGGCGGGCGCGGCGGTTCCACGAGCAGGATGCGGCCGCGCGTCCACTGCACCAGGCGGCGTCCGTTCCACGGGTTCATCTCCGCCTCGACGGTCTTCGTCTGGCGCATGATGGCGTCCTTGTCGGAAGAAAGGTCCTCGCAGGAGGGTAGCATGACGCACGAATCGTCCGGCGTGAAGGTTTCGCTCTCGCGGCCGCCGAGGTAACGGCATGTGCCGCGGATGCCGTCGAGCGGCTGATCGCGCCTGATGCGGTCGAAGATCTCGAGCATGGTGAGCTCGCCCATGCCGTAGCACAGCAGGTCGGCCTTCGCGTCGACCAGCACGGACGGGCGCATCTTGTCCTGCCAGTAATCGTAATGCGCCACGCGCCGCAGGCTCGCCTCGACGCCGCCGAGGATCACGGGCAGCCCCGGGAACGCCTGCCGCACGAGCTGGCTGTAGACGACCGAGGCGTGCGGCGGACACAGGCCCGTCTTCCCGCCCGGCGAATACATATCCTCGTGGCGGAGGCGGCGGCCCGCGGTGTAGAGCTTCACCATGGAGTCCATGTTGCCGCTCGCCACGCCGCAGCCGAGCAGAGGCCGTCCGAACGTCTTCACGCTGTCGGGGTCGCGCCAGTCCGGCTGCGCGGCGATCCCCACGCGGTATCCGGCGTCCAGCAGGACGCGTGCGATGAGCGGCGGCCCGAACGTCGGATGGTCCACGTATGCGTCCCCGGTCACGATCAGGACGTCGATGGCGTCCCAGCCGCGCGCCTCCATTTCCGCGCGGGTCATCGGGACGAATGCTGTAAGTTCTTCGCGGGTCATGGTCTCGGGCACAAGCACAGGGGGCGGTTCGGCGTTTCGGGTTCGGGGGGCGGACGATCGTTTCATGTTTCACGGAAAATATACAGCCAAAACGTCAAAATGCAATCCCGCGGAGGCAGTTCTTCATCCCCCTGCGGCAAAAGAGCGCCGGACCTTCCCGCTCCGTTCCGCGCGTTATTTACGAAAAAAACGTCCCGGAAGCCGTCTTTTTTCCATTCCGGGGTTGCCTTTTTTCCGAACACGGTGTATTTTATTTGTTTGTAATGAATTTTTCCACCTGAAAGGTATCCACTATGCTGACTTTTCTGATCGCCCTGATCACGGCGCTGCTCGTCTTCGCCGTGTCCTACCGCGGCCTGCCGCTCTCCGCCGTCTTCACCATGACGATCCTGGTGTTCTTCATTGTCTACCTCGCCATCTGGTTCCTCCTGCGCATGCAGTCGAAGAAGATCAACACGAAGCTCCAGGAGCTGATGCTGGAGATCCAGCAGAAGATCCAGGGCATGCAGAACCGCATGATGCACCGCCCCACCGGCAGCCCGAAACAGATGATGCAGATCCTGGAACGCGAGCAGCAGGCCGGACTCGACCGCATGATCGAAGCGCTCGACCTGTACAAGCCGCTGTACAAATGGAGTTTCCTCATGAAACGCCAGGTCAACACCATGAAGATGGCGTTCCTGTTCCAGCAGAAGAAGTTCGACGAGGTCGACAAGCTGCTCCCGAAGTGCCTGTTCTTCGACGCCCAGAGCGTCGCGATCAAGATGGTCCGCATGTATAAAAACAACGACCCGAAGCTCGACAAGTTCTTCAAGATGCGCGCCCGCCGGTTCAAGGGCGACAACGCCGTGATCCCGTACGCGGCCTATTCCTGGATGCTCGTGAAGCAGAACCGCATCGAGGACGCCATCGCCGCGCTCACGGACGCCCGCAAGCAGACCTCCAACGAGGTGCTGGAGAAGAATCGCGAATTCCTGCTGAACGGCAAGGTGAAGCAGTTCTCCAACGCCCCGCTCGCCGAAGCCTGGTACGCCCTCATGCTGGAGGAGCCGAAAATGCCGCGCATCCAGCAGTCCGTCCGCTACCGCTGAACCCGGCGGCATCCGAATCCGAACTCGCACACGCCGACCGCGGGAGACCGACATGGAAGACATCGAATGGAAAGACTCGCTCCTCCGGATCCTCGAACGGGATTCCAGGTACGACGCCCATGCGTACATTTTCATGAACAGCGCCGTCTCCTACACCGTGAACAAGCTCTCCAAGCAGGGGCGCCCGCTCGGCACGCGTCACGTATCCGGCGCCCAGCTCATCCAGGGCATGCTCGAATATGCGGTCAGCACCTACATGTTCCTGGCGCCGGACATGCTCCGCTACTGGAACCTCCTCAGCGGACGCGACGCCGGCAACATCGTCTACAACCTCATCGAGGAAGGCGTGCTCTCCGCGGGGCCAAACGACCGCATCGAGGACTTCGACTGCGTCCCGGACCTGATCTACGTGACGGAGGAGATCGTCCGCCGCAGCTTCGGGTCCAGGCCGGCGCCGACGGCTGATCCCGGCCCGCTCCCGGTCATCGACATCTGAGCCCGGGACACGCAAATCCGCCCTCCACCTCAAAAAAAACCGGGAGACTCCCCACATGCCTGAAACCGCCCTGCCCCTGCTCGACCTCATCCGCGAATACCGCATGGACAACGGCATCCGCGTCTTCCTCTGCCCCATGCCAGGCGTCCGCACGGTCAGCTGCAATGTCTGTGTGAACACCGGCAGCGCGTTCGAGGGAGCGGACCTCGGCAGCGGGCTGTCGCATTTCCTCGAGCACATGATGTTCAGCGGCACGAAGAGCTACCCCGGGCACACCGAGATCGCCGACCGCGTGAACGCCTGCGGCGGCAGCCTGAACGCCTTCACCAGCCAGGACCAGACATTCTACTACATCAACCTCCCCGCCGCGGACGCGGTCGAGGGTGTCCGCATGCTGGCGTCCATGATGCGCGAACCGCTCTTCCCGGAGGACGAATTCGCCCGCGAGAAGGACGTGATCCTGAACGAAAGCCGCATGCGCTTGGACAACCCCCGCCTCGGCGTCTACGAAAACATGCTGGGCGAACTTTTCCGCGGCAGTCCGTACCGCGTGCCGATCATCGGCTACGACCACCTGCTCGAATCCGTCACGCGCGACCGGATGGCGGCATACCACGCCAGACGCTACACGCCCGAACGCATGGCGTTCTTCATCGCCGGCAAATTCGACGCGGACGCTGTGCTCGCGGAACTCCGCGCGAAGCTCGAAGACTGGCAGACGGACTCCTTCGAGGAAGATAATCTCCCCCGCCCGTCCGGCCGCGCGGGACGCCACACGGTCGAACTGAACTGGAAAGACTCGCTGGCGTACCTGGCGTTCGGCTGGCAGCTGCACGACCTCGATTCCCGCGCGAATGCCGCGCTCCGCGTGCTGGCGTTCCTGCTCGACGACGAATCCGGGCGCGTCTACCGCGCCATGCATATCGAAAACGAACTGGTCGCGGAATCCTGGGCCGATTACCTGATGTTCCAGGACGGACAGGGGTTCTTCTTTACCGCGTTCGAGGGCGACCCGGCGAAACTGGACGCCATGCAGGCTGGATTCCTCGACGTACTCCGAAGCTTCCGCGACCATCCCGTCACGAAACGCGAGATCGCACGCGCGCGTGCGGCCGTGGAATGCGAAATCCTCAGCCGGTTCGAAACGCCGTCCGCATTCGCCGGGCTCGTCTCCGGCGCCATCCGCATCAACGGCAGTTATGACCTGCACGCCCTGATGAACGACCTCGACGCCGTCACGCCGGACGATGTCATGGGCATTCTCCGCACGATGCTGTCCCCCGACAACGTCACCTGCGTCCGCATGTCACCCGGGGACGGCGGCGGGAAGAAGAGCCCGCGCAGAAACAGGGAACCGGCCATGCCCCGTCCGGTCGTCGAAACGGCGGAAACGGGCCAGACCGTCCTGCTCCTGGAGGACCGTTCGCGGACCATGGCGGAGATCACGCTCGTCCTGCCCTGCGCGGCGGCGTTCGAGTCCGCCGGAGAAAGTCTGTTCTCCCGCCTCGTTTCCGAGACCGTTTTCTGCGGCGCGGGCGGATACGACGAGGTGAAGATCGCCGAATATCTCGCCGACTATGCGATCGCCGCCGACTGCACCGCGGGCAACAACTCCATGTTCCTGTCTCTGCAGTTCCCGCTCAAAAGCTTCCGCCGCGCGGTCAGGATCGCCGCACTCCTCGCCGGGGAGCCGGAGTTCCCCGCCGACGCGGTCGAACGCGAAAAGGCAAACCTGGTCCGCGAGATCGAGAGCTCGCTGCTCCAGCCCGACACGGTCGCATTCGCCCGCCTGAAGGAGCACCTCTTCGGCAAAAACCATCCCTACGGGCGCAGCCCGGAGGCCGCACTCGCCGCGCTCCGCAATGCCACCGCATCGAAACTGAAGGCTTTCTACCGCAAACGCGTGCTCGCCGCGCAGTCCGCCTGCCTGGCGTTTTCCGGCGCGATCACGCGGAAACAGGCGCGCGAGGCCGCACGCGACATCTTCGCTGCGGGACGCTGGACAGCCCCTGCGCCGGAACGCCCCGCGCCGCCGCCGATGAACCGTCCCGCCGACCTCACGTACCGGCTGGAACAGCGCAACCAGGCGGTCGTGACCTGCGGATTCCGTTCATGCGGCGTGGAAGCCGCCGACCCGGCCTGGGACCTGGTGTTGAACGCGGAAAACGGCATGTCGTCGAAGCTCTTCAAAACGGTGCGCGGCGAAAAGGGCCTCGCATACTGGACCGGATTTGTCCGTATGTACGGATTCAACGCAGGCGTGTCGGCGTTCGCCGCCTCGACTGCGGACGAGCATGCGGAGGAGGTCCGCGGGATGCTCCTCGACGAGTTCCGCAGGCTCGCTTCCGCCGGGCTCGACAAGGATGAATTCGACTGTGCCCTCGCCGCTCGCAAATACACATTTGACGCCGCGCCATCCGGTTCGCTGGCGAAACAGGCCGCGCTGGAACAGTTCCTGACCGGGAATGCGCTTCAGCCGTGGCTTCGCCGGGAACAGCTCGACAGGCTCACGCGTGCGGAAGTGAACCGCCGCCTGAAACGGGATCTGAAGGGCGTGAAGCCGTCCACGCTGATCGCATACGCAAACGACGACACCTCTCCGGCGAAAAAGAAGCCCGCGAAGAAGGCGTAAATCAGGCATTTTTCCCCTTCCGGCCCCCGTCCGCGTCAGAAAACGCAAAAAAAGTCACAAAAAAAGCGGGTCTTCATTTGAAATATCCGCTTTTTGTCTTAAAATATATGGTGATGTTCTTTTTTTTCGGGACATCGCCTTGATACGCTTTTCTGAAAATCAAATGATCAAATAACTTTTTCCGGAGGTCCCATCAGCTATGAAAGCCACGTTCCGCATCGTCACCCCCGCGGCCGCATCCGCCGCGGTCGCCGCAATTCTCCTCACCGGTTGCGCCGACAAGCCCGTCCGCATCCCCGGCGGGTCGTTCGTCGAAGAACCCTACAGCGGAGAAACGACCTCCCGCAGCCAGACTCTCCAGACCGGCAGCGACAAGACCTACGAGGCCGAGGTCATCTACATTGAAAACGACGTCCCGGTCGGCCCGGTCGAAAACGAGGGCAAGACCGCTGCCCAGCAGGGCGGCACGACCGCTGCCCAGCAGGGCGGCACGACCGCTGCCCAGCAGGGCGGCACGACCAAGCTTCAGCCCGTCGAACAGGAGCCGGTCGAAGCAAGCAACGTTCCCGAAGGCTCCGTGGAATACAAGGTCGTGAAGGGCGACACTCTGTGGGGCATCGGCATGGTATACGGCGTCTCCGTGGCACGTCTCGCCGAGATCAACGGACTCGATGAAAAGGCCCCGCTCAGGATCGGACAGGTCATCATGATCCCGCCGGACGCCAAGAACGCCGTCGGCAAGCCCATCCCGGAGAAGAAGGACACGAAGCCCGCCGCCGCCACTTCGAAGCCCGCCGCCGCCACTTCGAAGCCCGCCGCCTCGACCGCGAAGCCCGCCTCCACCTCCAAGGCGCAGCCCATCGCGAAGGACGGCGAGACCCTCTACGTCGTGAAGAGCGGCGACAACCTCAGCATGATCGCGCAGCGCCATCATGTGAAGCTCGCCGACCTCATTGCGGCGAACAAGGTCGATCCGAAGGCCACGCTCCGCATCGGCCAGACGCTCGTCATCCCGGCCGCCGGCAAGGCCGCCGCATCCACCTCCACCACGAAATCTGCGACAACGGCGACCACGACGAAGACCGAACCCGCGACGACCACGAAGACCGCTGCGACCACGACGAAGACCGAACCCGCGGCCACCACGAAGCCTGCGACGGCCTCGCAGCCGAAGGCCGGCGAAGGCACGGGCGGCATCGTCGAACCCATCGGAGGCTCCATGGGCGGTTCCGCCTCGAGCTCGGCTCCCGCCGCATCCACCTCGAAGCCCGCCGCCGGCATCGGCACGCTTCCGGCGCTCGATCCCGTCTCCAGCCTCTCGGACGCCGACGTCATCTCCGTCCCGATCGACTCCGAATCCACGCTTGAGGAAGTCGCGAACATCCACGACCGCAACCTCGAAGACCTGATCCGCCTGAACCCCGAGTTCAAGCCCGGCCAGAAGATTCCCGCCGGAACGGCTGTCAAAATGCCGCTTTTCTGAGCGAAGGCCTCGAGAATACGCGATCCGCAAAATCTTTTGCGGGTCGCTTTTTTTAAGGTTGTCACATGGCCGTCATCCAACCCCGCCCATCCGTCCCCGCCCGCTGGCGATTTCTCTTCGCCGCAGTCGTCATGTTCGCGTTTTTCGCGGCTGCACTGCATCTCTCGAGACCGGAGAAACCGTCGGCGCCGGAACAGGCTGAAAACCACGATTTGCTAAGCGCGAGAATCCGCCTCCAGACGGCGGCCATGGCGTTTTCCACGGGGAAGCTCAGTCCCCGGATCGCCGTCATCACCGACCGCCCGGAGATCTATGCGCCCGGAGACGGCATTCCCCGCGAGTTTCAGCCGATCCCGGAGCCCGTGCCGGTCGTTTTTCCGTCCGACGAAACGGCGACATGCCTCGACCTCTACAAGCACCTCTGCAGAGCCTTTGAAGCATCGAAGACCCCGGAGCATCCGAACGGACAGAGGTTCGACCTGGTCCTGGTGGACAAGACCTTCCCCGAACGCATCTACTCTCCGCACATCGGCATCTGGTCCTCCTGCTCCATGTTCATCATGGGGGAACTGATCCTGAACTACGGCGGCGTCCTGGCGGTCGAGCTCCCGCAGGACCGCCCGGAGGCGGCCGCCTGCATCATGGTCGCCATGCGGAGGGTCTTCGGCAATGCCGGGACATTCCGCTTCGGCAAACGCGTCGTGGCGGCATCCGTCTGCGGGCAGGAAAAAGATTCGGCGGGAACGGGACCGATCTTCCATATCGAAAAACTGAACGAGCTGGCGGAACTCGCCGGATACTACTCCGTCACCGGGGTTCCCTCGAACGCCATCAGCCTCGTGCTCGGGCAGGAGTATTCCGGGACGCCGCCCGCACGGCTCCTGGAGGACGTCTACCGCATCCGGTTCATGCCCGGACAGGGCATCGGCGCGGCGGAATACCTGCGTGCCGAGCTCCTGGCGCGCGTTTGCAAGGTGTTTCCCGCGGGCATCCCGTTCGGCACGGGCTTCGCGTGGGCGACCGGGATCGCGCTGCTGCTCTATCTGCTGCTGCGATATTTCATCGCGTGGAAACCGGTGCACAAACAGGCGTTCCTCGCATTCGAAGATATGTTCTACCTGACCGGCTGCGCCTCCCTGTGCATGATGAACCTGCCGGCGTGCGTCCCGGAGTGGATCCCGCTCGTGGTCTTCGCCGCGGCCGCCGTCCTTTTCGCAAGCGCTTTCCCGGACTTCTTTTTCCGGAAGAAGCACAGCCAACCGGCGTCGGGATCGACTTCACGGTCCCGGATCAGCAAGGCGGTCCGCATCGGCGCAGCGCTGCTCATCTGCATCGCGTTTGCGCTCGCCGTGTCATCGGGCGGAGACCTCGTTCAGGCGGGAGAGGACCTCGCGCCGAAACAGGCGATGTCGAAAGTGACGCGCTTCATTCTGCTGTCGGATCTGCCCTGGATCCTGTTCCTCAACGCGGTCGTCCCGCTCGTGGTCTTCCGCCTGAAATCCCCGGTCCAGCCGGGACCGGAGATCCCGGCGGCATTCGTGCTCGGGTCGGTGCTTGCGCTGGCGGCGTTCGCCGTGAGCTTCTGTTTTCCCGCAGGCCCGGTCGTCTTTGCGGTCACCGTGTGCGGATTCCGGGTCGTCTATTCCGACAACTGAACCGGATTTGAACCCGTTTTTCTCCTGAGGATCACCTGCGCCCGGCGGCGCACAGCCAGCGGTGTTCCGGTTCGAACTCGACCGTCACGTCCGCGAACCCGGCGGAAACCATCAGGGCTTCCAGCTCGTCCCGCGTCGGGCAGGCCATCTTCAGATGCGCCACGATCGCGAGCTGGCGTTCGTCCATCATGCCGCCGACCATCTCCAAAGCGGTCATGAAATAACCGCCCGGGGCGAGCACGCGACGGATTTCGCGCAGTCCGGCGAGCTGGTCCGGCCAGAAATACAGGCTCTCGACCGAGAACGCCGTGTCGAACGCGCCGTCCGCGAACGGCAGGTCCGGCACGCCGCATCGGAGAAACCTCATCCGCCCGGCCTTCACGTACGACTCGTTCAGCGATGTCGCCGTCTCGACCGCGAGCGGGGAGATGTCGCATCCGGTCAGCACGGCTTCGGGATGCAGCTCCGCCAGTTCGCGGAGCGCCGCGCCCGCGCCGCACCCCACGTCCAGCACGGCGCGTCCGACCGGGATGTGCGCGAATCCCCACGCCCGGAGCGGGCCGTGTTCGCGGTTCATACGGAGGATCATGTCGCGTCCGGCATCGCCCGCGGGGCAGCCTGCGGTTTCGATCTTCGAGAAGTCGGGTCCGGTCATATCGTGCGTTTCCATTCGGGGGGAAGAGTGAATCGTTCAACAGGGAAATAAGATAGAACGGAAGCGGACGGAAATCAAGGGCGGAAACGGAAAAATCGTGTTTTTGGCGTGTTTTTCGGGATTTACATTTGAAAAAACGGGAAAAGATGCTATCTTTTATGGATATATTTTTGTACACGAACCAAATCCAACACATGGAGATTCCGACAATGGGAAGACAGTATAACAAGCACGAGAAACAGGCCCGCCGCAAACAGTACCTCAAGCGCGTCAAACTGCGCGTGAAAGAGGCGATCAAGGCCGCCAGGAAGAAATAATCCGGAACTCAGGGACATACGGATATGGCGCAGATCCACCAGACCGCCATCATCGGGAATGACGTCGAGCTCGCCGACTCCGTTTACGTCGGCCCGTACTGCATCATCGACGACCATGTCAAGATCGGCGAAAACTCCCGCCTGATCGCGCAGTGCCACGTGTACTCGAACACGACGATCGGCGCGGGCAACACCATCTTCCCGTTCGCCACGCTCGGCAACGTCCCCAACGACTACAGCTACGACCCCTCCAAGGGGGAATCGTTCACCCGGATCGGCGACAACAACATCATCCGCGAGGGCGCGTCCATTCACCGCGGCGCGCATCCCGGCACGGAGACGGTCGTCGGCAACAGCTGCTTCATCATGGGCAACGCCCATATCGCCCACAACTGCGTCATCGGCGACCACGTCATCCTGGCGATGTGCGCCCTGCTCGCGGGCTACGTCCAGATCGGCGACCGCGCGTTCATCTCCGGCAACTCCGGCATCCACCAGTTCGTCCGCGTGGGCCGATACGCCATGCTCTCCGGCGGGTCGGTCATTTCCATGGACCTGCCGCCCTTCATGATCGGCGACGGCCGCAACGGCGGCGTCCGCAGCTTCAACAAGGTCGCGCTTTCGCGCGCCGGGTATTCCGCGGAGGACATCCGCACCGTCCACAAGATGTACGACATCGCGTTCCGCCGCGGGCTCAACATGAAGAACGCGCTTGCGGAGATCGAGGCCACCCTGCCCCAGATCCCGGAGGTCAAGGAATTCGTCGAATTCGTGCGCTCCTCCAAACGGGGCGTCCTGAGCGGGGGCAGCACCCGCCGCGCATAATAGAGGGCACCTCTATTTATTCTGTTCGGCGGCTTTTCGCATCTGGGCAAAGTCCAATTTGAAAGATTTTCGATGGTTACGTTTTCAGGTATCCATCTTCAAATCTTCCGGCATTATCTTTTTGCCCATCTGCTGAAAATCCATCCGCCCGAATAAATCGAGCTCCCCATACAGAATCGCCCGGCACCTCAACCGGAAACGCAAAACGGCACGCGCCGCCATTGTGCGATGCGTGCCGCTTCTGTTTTCGGAGGACAAGTCCTCCACTGCGGTTGTGCTTGGCTCCGCTCAAGCACGAAGAGGCGGAGCTGCTGCCGGATTCAGTTTCCGTCTTCCTCCTCTTCCGGCTCGCCCCAGCCGTTTTTCTTCAGGGTCTCCCGCGCCTTCTCGTTTCCGTCCTTTGCCATTTCGCGGAGAGCATCCTTCGCCTCCTCGCAGTCCTGCTGCTCGGCGAGGTCGCGGAGTTTGTAGAAACCGTTCGAGTCGTGCGCCTCGGCGGCCTTCCGATACCATTTGACGGCCTCGGCAAGGTATCGGTCCGCTGGCTCGAACATGAACGGTTCATAGTCCTTCAGCAGTTTGACGAGGTTGTATCTGCCCTGGTACAGCTCGGCGATCTTGCACTGCAATCCGGTGTAGTCGCGTTTGTTCTCCAGTTCGGGCAGGGAATGCTTCATGCCGCTGTCCGCCGCCTTGGCATACCAGTCGGCGACGGTTTTCCAGTCCTTATCCGAATCGTAAGGCTTCAGCCAGCCTTCCCTCACGCTGAGCCCCATGCCGAACTGCGCCTCGGCATTGCCCTGCTTCGCGCCCTTGCGGAACCACTCGACGGCTTTCTTGTAATCCTTGTCCATGCCGCGTCCGGTCGCGTAGAGCCAGCCGAGCATGCCCTGCCCCATGGGATCGCCCTGATCCGCCGCCTTCCGGTACCATTTGGCGGCCTCGGCGAAATCATTTCCCTGCGCGATCCACCAGATGCCGTTGTCGAAATAGGCATACGCCTCCGCCAGTTCGAGCTGGGCGGCCGCATGCCCGTTTTCCGCCGCCTTGAGCAGCCATTTCCGAATCGCTTCCGGGCCCGACTTGTCGGAGGAATTTCCGATGTTATCGTGTTCGATGATATACCGCGCCAGCTTGTACTGCGCCTCCGCGTCGCCCCGTTCCGCCGGTTCCAGCAGGGGGATGACGTCCTTCAGGCTTTCCAGATACGCCTTCGAGCTGGAATCGCCCTGTTCGGCTGCCAGCGTGTACCATTTGACGGCCTCCGCCAGGTCGACGGGAGTGTTGCGGAGCCCGTGCTGACAGTCAAGCCCCAGCGACCTCTGCGCCACGACATAGCCCGCTTCCGCAGACTTGCGGAGCAGTTCCTGCCCGCCGCCGAATCGATAGAATTCGTACATCGCCTTCGCGTTGCCGGATTCCGCGGCCTTCTGCGCCCACTTGAACGCCTCCGCCTCGTCCTTTTTCACGCCCTTGCCCGACGAGTAGCATTTCGCAAGTTCGATTTGCGCTTCGACATGCCCCTGTTCGGCGGCCTTCCGAAGCCATTTGGCGCCCGTTGCCTTCGCCGCTTCGCGGGGCATGATCTCCTGGATGTGTACCATGTACTCCATCCCGAGTGCGTACTGCGCTTCGGCATTGCCCATTTCGGCGGCCCGCTGGAACAGGTCCCATCCGACAAGAGGGTCCTTTGCCTCTTTCTTATACCGAACGCCGAGCTCGTAGATCGACTTGGCGTCGTTCGGGTCCGCCTCCTTCGCGATCAGGGCATCGACCGACGCCTTGAACATCGATTCGACCCTCTTCAGCTCTTCGGACCTTTGTTTTTCGAGGTCTTCCTTTTCGTCCGCGCGGACGGAAAAGACAGTAGCTGTCAGAAGAAAAAGGGCGACACATCCGGCAAAAAGGGAATACAAACGGGGTGATTTCTTCATGATCCCGACTCCTTTCAAAACTTGGCATTACAGGAGGAATTGCCTGCCAATACAATAAAAAGATAGCACGTTCCGGCTTTTTTGTCAAATAGTAAAAAGGTTATTTTTTTTCTTTATTTATTTTCTAAACTATATTGACAATCATTTGTTTTGAGGTACAATTTTTTGAACGGGAAAAGTCTCGGGGGGCCTGTTTTACTTTTCCATTGCCTTGACTTCGAGGAAGAGCAGGATGCTGAACAGGATCTCCACGCCGATCATGACCGCCGCGAGCACGAACGGCGGGCAGTACAGACCGAGTGCGAGGGAAAGGAACGGGATGGCGACCGCCATGACGAAGTAGCTTTTGGAGTCGTACAGCCAGCCGTAGGGCAGGAAATGCGCGCCGAAGATCATGGAGAAGACCATCAACATCTTCTCCGGCACGGCGGCATACACCCACATCGCGATCAGGAGGTACAGGATCTGGTTCAGGGTGAAGATCATACCGAGCTTCGTCAGGGGGTTGCCCCTGCCCTGGAAATCGACGCCGATCAGCTTCGAGATGCCGAACGCGAGGGGAAGCAGCGGTCCGGTGCAGCAGAACGTGAGCAGGTTTTTCGCCAGGGGGTTGAGATTGGTCAGGTGGACGCAGAGGATGGCGGTCCAGATGAGCACGGACGCCATGATGAAAGGCAGGCCCTTCTTCTGCTTCAGGGCGCAATCTTTTTTCAATTCGTTCAAATCCATATTCACCTCAGAACTGGAATTCGCCCTGCACGGTGTCGGGCGGGTTCAGGATGGAGCGGACAGGCTCGAATGTCTTGCGGTGGAGCGGGCACGGTCCGTACTTGCGGATGAGGTCCGTGTGGAGTTTCGTGCAGTAGCCCTTGTGGACCTCGAACCGGTACTGCGGATACTGTTTCGCCGCCTCCATCATGAAGATGTCGCGGGAGGTCTTGGCGAGGATACTGGCGGCGGCGATGCTGGCGGACTTCGCATCGCCCTTCACGATGTTCTCCGAGGGGATGGGCAGTCCCTGCACGGGATTACCGTCGACGAGCACGAAGTCCGCGGGACGCGGCAATGCCAGAACGGCGCGCCGCATGGCAAGCCAGGTCGCGCGCAGGATGTCCGTGCGGTCGATCTCGTCCTGGTCGACCATGGCGACCGCCGTGAGCGCGGACGGCTCGGCGAGGATCGCCTCGCGCAGCTCCATGCGCTGCTTGTGCGTGAGCTGCTTCGAGTCGTTGACGCCGGCGGGGATGCGGGTCCGGTCGGTGAACACGACCGCGGCGGCGCAGACGGGCCCGGCGCAGCAGCCGCGCCCGGCCTCGTCGACCCCGGCGATAAAAGAAAACTCCCCGTCCCACTTGAGTTCGTGGACGAGGAGTTCGGAATTTCCGGGAAGGAAATCCATCCGGATTACTTCGCGGCTTCGGCGGAAGCGGATGCCGCGGGTCCGAAATACTTTTTCTCTTTGACGCGGGCGGCTTTGCCGATCTTCTCGCGCAGATAGTAGAGTTTCGCGCGGCGGACGTGGCCGTGGCGCTCGACGGTGATCGCGTCGATGCGCGGGCTGTGGATCGGGAAAACGCGTTCCACGCCGTAGCCGTTCTGGAAGCGGCGGACGGTGAACGTTTCGCGGATGCCGGAATTTTTGCGTGCGATGACGACGCCGGTGAAATTCTGGATGCGTTCGGTGGTGCCTTCAATGATCTTGGTGGAAACCTTGACGGTGTCCCCGATATTGAAGTCGGGCACAGAAGCCTTGCACTGCGCCTTTTCGATCTTGTCAATGATGCTCATGGTGTGTACCTCCATTATGTTAATTTTTGTCGTTGATCAGGTCCGGACGGACAAGGAGCGTCGTGTTCGTGGATTCGGCGCGGCGCCATTGTCCGATTCTGGCATGGTTCCCGGACAGAAGCACGTCCGGGACCCTCATGCCGTGGAATTCGACGGGCTGGGTGTACTGCGGATACTCCAGAAGGCCGTTCTCGAACGACTCCTGCACGGCGGATTCGTCGTCGCCGAGGACGCCCGGCAGAAGCCGGACGATCGCGTCGACCATGACCATGGCCGCCAGGTTGCCGTTCGTGAGGATGTAGTCCCCGATGGACAGCTCCATGTCGACCAGCAGGTCGCGGACGCGCTGGTCCACGCCTTCGTAGTGCCCGCAGATGAAGATCAGGTGCCGTTCGCCGGAGAGCGCGTGGGCGGTCTTCTGCGTGAAGCGCCCGCCCGCGGGTCCGGTCAGGATGACCTTCGTCCCGTCTTGTTTCAAAGAGCTCACCGCTTCGAAAAGCGGTTCAACTTTCATCAGCATCCCGGGTCCGCCGCCGAACGGTCTGTCGTCGACGGTCTTTCTCCGGTCGTGCGTAAAATCGCGAAGGTCGACCGCACGGATTTCGACCTTGTTTTCCCGCATCGCCCGGCCGGTGATGCTGCTCGCCAGCGGGCCGAAGAATATCTCGGGAAACAGAGTGATGATGTCGATTCGCAGCGCCACGTCAGGCTCCTGCCGCCTCGACCTCATCGTCCAGGACCTCGACGCTCACGCGGCCTTTCGTGCGTCCGGCGGCGCCGGAGACGAGGGCGCGAAGCGCCATGATCGTTTTGCCGTTCTTGCCGATGATCTTGCCCCGGTCGCCGGGACGGCAGGTGATCTGGATCACGTTGCCGTTTTCGGCGGAAGCGGTGCGGACCTTCACTTCGTCGGGATAGTCCACGAGCTTCTTCGAGACATACAGCACAAATTCTTCGAGGTTCTGCTGCGAAGACGGATCAGCGGTAGTTCTGGCTGACGGCGCGGAGGAGGAGGCGTTCTCTTCCTTCCCGCCGAATAATTTGCCGAAAAAATCAAAGATAGACACGGCCAATCTCCCGTGTTGCGCGGGCGAAGGTCAGACTTACGCCTTGTCCTCGCCCTTCTTGAACGTCTTTTTCTTCGTGTAGGGATCGGGCTGGCCATACTGCTTGGACTTGCCGGCCTTCGCGCGATCATAGATGTCTTTCACGGTCTCGCTCATGATGGCGCCGTTTCCGACCCAGTACTCCAGGCGGGCGACGTCAAGCTTCTCGTCGCTGCGGCGGGGATCGTAGTAGCCGAGTTCTTCCAGCATGCGGCCATCGCGCTGGCTGCGGATGTCGCAGACAACGATACGGAAGCTGATCCAGTTCTTCCCGCCAGTTCGTTTCAGTCTGATCTTTACCATAACGGTTTTTCCTTTGTCTTTACCAGTGGTTCGACTGCGTCGTTCGACGCTCACGCCTTGTTCGCCGACCGCGCTGCGCGTGACTTCAGTGCGGTATAAAAGTCAATTAATATACAGCCTGTTCCCGCTTTTTTCAAATCATTTTCCATATTTCTTTCCGTCTTTTTTGCGTTTTTCCGCGTTCCGGCAAGCATCCCGCGTCAGAACCAGGCGGCGAGAAGCGCGCCCGCGGCGGCAGAACCGAGCAGGAGGGCCGTGGTCGGCAGCTTCGTCTTCAGCATCAGCACGATCGTGACGCCGCAGATCAGCACGCCCGCGGGGGAAACACGGAAATCGTCGGGGATGACGGGAAGTTCGAACTTGAAGAGCGCGCCGAGCGCCTCCCAGGGGATCGTCCGCGTGAAGACCGACATCCCGAGGAAGATCGTGACGGCGAACATGATCAGCGCCACCGCCGCCAGGCGCGTCCCCTTCAGCATGCCTTTTACGAGAAACGTATCCTTCCAGCGGTTGATGCCGGCCGCCGCGGAGCATCCGATCAGGATCGTGGGGACGACCAGGCCGAGCGACGCCGCCAGCGAACCGAAGAAGCCTGCGTTCACATATCCGACATAGGTGGCGGTGTTCAGGCCGACCGGGCCCGGCGTGACCTGCGCCACGGAGAGCAGATTGCCGAACTCGCTCATCGTAAGCACCTGTTCCCGGTCCACGAACTCCGCCGTGAGGAGCGGGATCAGCATGTATCCGCCGCCGAAACACAGCACGGAGAACTTGCAGAACTGGAAAAACAGGACGATGCAGTGGTTCATTTCCCGCGCCCTCCGTCCTTGTCCGGATCAACGGACGTTTCCGCGGAGGGTTCCGAGGATGCTTCCGTTTTTTTCCCTCCGTCCGCCGCCTGCTCTGCCTGCGAAAGGCGCCGCGTCTGCCACCACACATAGCACCAGCCGAACGGGATCGCCGCCAGGATCAGCAGCGCGGGGCTGACCTTCATCACCGCAAGCACGAAGAAGACCAGCACCACGGCGCATTCCAATCCGCTTTTCACCGTCCGACGGAACATCCGGCATCCGGTAACCAGGATCATACCGGTTACGCAGGCGCGGATCCCGGAGAAGACGCCGAGCAGATAACGGTTCTTCGGATCCAGGCGCGGAAAGAGCGACGCGATGATCAGGATGACGGTGAAGGGCGGGGTCACGGCTCCGGCGGCGGCCGCCAGTGCGCCCGGCACGCCGCCGATCTTCATGCCGATATACACGGCGGAATTGATCGCGATGATCCCGGGGACCGTCTGCGTGAGCGCGGTCATATCCAGCAGCTCTTCGCGCGTCAGAAGTTTGTGTTTGACGACAAAAATCTCCTCGATGACGGGGAGCATGGCGAGTCCGCCGCCGACGACGAGCGCGGTGATGCGGAAAAAGGAACAGTAGAGCAGCAGGAGGCGTCTGGTCCTGGACAGCGTCTGTATCTCCATGCCTTCCATGTTGCCGCCCCCGTGGGTCCCGCCTCAGACCTTCACGCCGAACAGGCGTTCCGCGTTCTTGTAGAAGATCTGCTCGAACTGGTCTTCCGTCAGGTCCAGCGTCCGTGCCTCGGCGATGCCGTCGCGGTGCGACAGGGCGGGATAGTCCGTCGCCCAGAGGATGCGGTCGACGCCGTGCGCGAGGACCATGCGCGTTACCTCGTGCGGCGGGAGCTTGAAGAAGGTGCTGGAGGTGTCGAACCAGACGTCGCGGCCGACGAGATGCTTCCAGGATTCGTCCCAGACGCTGTAACCGCCCATGTGCGCCGCGATGATGTTTTTGAGGTGCGGGAAATGGTCCAGCACGTTCGCGAGGCGTTTCGGGGAGGAGTAGTCGCTCTTGACGTCGCCGACGTGGAACAGAATGGGCATTTCCGGGGGGATGAGCTCGTACAGGCGCATCATCCTCGGTTCGTCGATGTAGAGCTTCTGGAAATCGGGATGGAATTTCAGGCCGGAAAGCCCGATCCGCTTCATGCGTTCGAGTTCGCCCTTGCAGTCCGCGTAGTCGGGATGGAGCGAGCCGAGGCAGACGACCTTCGGGCCGAGCAGGGAGGCCAGGTAGTTATTGAGGTTCTGCACCTGGTCGGGACGCGTGGCGGAGGAGAGGAAGACCGCCTTGTCGATATGGGCGTCCTCCAGGGACTCGTGCAGATCCGCGACCGTGCCTTTCCTGCGCCAGGGCTCGTGGTAGTACGATTCAAGGGAAGCGACGACCTTCGGCGCGACGCTGTCGGGGAACACATGGCAATGGACGTCAAAATACTTCATGGCATCTCCGGGACAAGGCATCCGAATACAAAAATGGCATCCCCAACGGGATTCGAACCCGTGTTACCAGGATGAAAACCTGGTGTCCTAGGCCTCTAGACGATAGGGACGCAAGCTAAAAAAAAGCATGTATTTAAAATAGCATGCCGGAGGATTTTTTCAAGCGCGAATCGCGCTTTTTTCCGATTTTTCACGGATTTTCGCGCTTATCCGTTCGATTCCGCCTCGTGCTGGTGCCGCGTCTGAACACGCGCCCGAAGCGCGGCCAGGCGTTTCCTGCGGCGCTTTTCCGCGCGGATGCGGTAGACCACGACCATTCTCTTTACCGCAATATAGGTAAGCGGGGTGAGAACGACCGCCATGATGGCGCCGCCGAGGAAGAACGCACCCGCCAGGTCCCCGGCAAGATTCTTCAAAGCGGCAACGCATTCCCGGAAGCCCGACGCACTCACGACGTCTTTAAGCATGGCCTTGATGTTCTCATAGGAAAAGTCAAGGCCGAGGAGCTTCGCGCCTGCATAACATTGGACGGGGTAGATGAAGAAAACCGTAATCTGGTTGGTGATGAACGTGCCGAGAACGGCGCCGATCTTACTGCCTTTCAGCAGGTAGGCGGCGGGGATGGAGCAGATGAGCTGGCCGCCGATGGGAATGGTGCAGCCGAAGAACATGCCGATGCTCCAACCCCGCGCGATGTAGTCGGGCGAGGCTTTTTCCCGGACGATCTTCAGATAGAACTTTCTCCATTTCTTCTTGCCCCACCGGACGACGCTCATACATCCCCCCTCAGATATTGATGTAGAATTTCTGCATTTCGGGGGCGCGCTGGGCGATGTTGACGAGGTGGTCGCCGATGCGTTCGAGTTCCCAGAGCATTTCGATGAAGATCACGCTGGCGTCGACGGCGCATTGCCCTTTGTTTCGGCGCTCCACATGGACCTGTTCGTACTGCTTGGCCAGCTCGTTGATCTCGCGTTCGTTGGCCTCTGCGTCGCTGGCGACGTGCGCGGCCTGCTGCTGTTCGCGGGCCTGTTCCGCCATCATGGCCTTGATGTTCTTTTCGTACTTGTGCGCGAGCTTGTTCAGCTTTTTTTCACCCTCCAGCGCGGACCGGATGCCGTCTTCGCTTTCCTTGGGTTTGTGGGAGAGCGCGAGCTTCACGTTGTTCGCCTGAGAACTCAGAAGATCCCAGAGGGAATTGAGGTTGTCCTGCGCCACGTCGGAAAGCTTGGTGTCGACCTTGGAGAGACGCTTGGTCAGGCGCATGATGTTGGCCGTGTGATCCGCGATGCGTTCGGCGTCGTTGGTGCAGTGCATGAGCAGCGGGATCAGGTTGGACTGCGGGTTGGAGAGGTGCTGGCGCGTGATCTGGACCAGATAGTTCGTGATGTCGGACTGCATCTTGTCGACCTGCTGTTCGTCGGCCTCGAGCTGTTCGAACTCCTTTTCGTCAACGTGGGCGGCGCGGAAATGGTGGTTGACGGCGCGGTCGATCATGCTCCAGGAAAGCTCGACCATCTTGCGGATCTCGATGATCGACTGCTCAATTGCCATGGCGGGCGTGCGAAGCAGCAGGGGTTCGAGCGTGCGCGTGCTGACCGGCTTGGTCTTGTCGCCGGGAATGAGCGTTTCGCAGAGATGCGCGAAGGGCTTCAGCATGGGCATGATGGCGAGGACCGTGACAACGTTGAAGATCGTGTGCGCCATGGCGATGTGGCGTTCCAGGTTCTGCGGGACCGCGGCAAACGCGTCGCCGGGCGTGATGGCGTTCACGATGTACAGGAAGAACGGCGTACGGTGCGCGCCGACGGGGATGTAGAGCAGGACCACCATCAGGATCGCGCCGAAGAAGTTGAAGAGGAAGTGCGCGAGGGCGGCCTGCTTCGCCACGCGGTTGGCCGTGAACGAAGCCAGGCAGGCGTTGATCGTGGTACCGATGTTCGTGCCGATCAGGAGCGGGACGGCGGTATAGAAATTGACGAGCCCGGCCGCCGACAGCGCCAGGATGATGCCGACCACCGCCGCGCTGGCGCTGACCATGAAGACGGCGAGCATGCCGAGCCCGATCGCGCCGAGGATCGGGAGGAACGGCATGAACCCGTCTGGCGTTTTCGGGGCGCAGTCGATCAGGGAGAAGAGGTTGAGGAACGACGGGAATGTGCCGAGGATGCTCATCTGGGTGCTCATCATGTTCATGCCGAAGAAGAGCATGCCGAACCCGAAGACCGCGTTGCCCCAGCCCTGCAGATTGCGTTTTTTCGTGAAGGTCATCAGGATGAAGCCGATGGCGATGGCGGGCAGAGAAAAGCCGCTGAGATTGAACGAGATCAACTGCGCGGTCACGGTCGTGCCGATGTTCGCGCCGAAGATAATGCCGATGGCCTGCACCAGGTTCAGCAGGCCGGCGTTGATGAAGCCGAGCACCATGATGGTCGTAGCGGCGCTGGACTGGATGACCGCGGTAACGAAGGTGCCGGCGAGCACGCCCAGGAAGGCGTTTTTCGAAAAGAACTGGAGCACCTGCTGCATCTTCTCGCCTGCAATATTCTGGAGGCCGCGGCTCAGGCGCAGCATGCCGAAGATCAGGAACGCGATGCCACCGACCATGCTCATGGCCACGGAGAACATGTCGATGCCGAGCAGACGGGCGTCGATGGCGCGCATGTAAATGCCGTGCACCGGATCGGCGACCTCGATCGAGAAATGGTATTCGCCGGTTTCCCCGCCGAGACGGACGAACGTCTGCGCCAGGCCGTTCTTGTCGGTCAGGACTTCGGGCGAGAGCACCTTCGGCTGGGATTTGCTGCGCGGGGCGGATTTGACGCTGAAGAAGACGGGAGCATTCTCAACGGGTTTTCCGTCCGCATCGACGACTTTGATCACCAGGGGGTCTCCGAGCACTTCGTTCGTCATGCCCTGACGTTCGGCATTCTCGATTTTCGCGCCCACGATCAGGCGCACGAGGACGGACTTGTCGGGATCGTTCAGCGGAGTGATTTTCACATAATTGTCGCCGACCTTATGACCGGCCCGTATTTTCGCGCGGACGACGCCGACGACGTCGGTCTCCTCCGACAGCTGCGTGATCTCCAGGTCCGACCCCTCGACGGCCTCGAACTTCACGGGCTCGCCGGCAAGAAGGGGCTGTTTCTTCGAGGACGGGGAATCTTCGCCTGCCGCACTGCGCACTTCCACACGCACATCCCGCTCGAACTCCTCTCCGGGGACAGTGCTCTGGTCGGCGCCGTAGACGACGTCGAGTCGTCCGACTTTGCGGGGGCGGTCGGAGGCGCCGTCACATGCGGAAAAGACCGCGATCAGGACGCACGACAGCAGAAGAGAAGCGAGGCATGAAACAAATCTCATAAAAAACCTTCGGCAGTGTTTGAATATTTGTAATAATATATCACTCTTCATGCCAAAAATCAAGTATTCCCTTGAAAAAGGACGAAAGATGCATTATATTATTTCGATTGCAGTTTTCCTAAAAACAGCAATTCGCCACACAGTCTGTCGCAACGTTTTGCGGAAGCGTATCTTTTGCCGTTTTATCAGCAGACATATGACCGAACAACGGAGTTTGCGCGCGCCGCGATTGCAAAAAACGATTTTGACACGAAGGAAATGCCCGTGTTATGGAAACATTGAAACAACTGATAACCAACTCCATTTTCCCGCTGGCGGCATTTGTCGTCTCCCTGATTCTGACCCGCATCTGCATCGCAGTGCTGCCGCATCTCGGGTACATGGACATCCCCAAAGGACGGCATATCCACAAGAAGCCCGTTCCGCGCGCAGGCGGGATCGGATTCATTCTGGCGTTCTGGATTTCCATCTCGCTTTATGCGGCGAAACTCTGCGGCGGAGATTTCTCGAAGCTCACAGACCAGAAGGTCGGCCAGTTCCTCATCGCGCTGGCGGGCGCATCATTCATCCTGCTGCTCACCGGACTGTACGACGATCGTTTCGACATGCCGAGTCTGCTGAAGCTCATGCTCCACATTTCGGCGGGCGCCGTGCTCTTCTTTCTCGGCGGCGGCATCCGCACGTTCACGCTCCTGAATCATACATTCACGCTCCCCCTGTGGGCCGCACTGCCCCTGACGGTTATTTGGACGATCGGGATCGTCAATGCGTTCAACCTGATCGACGGGCTGGACGGACTCGCCGCCGGCCTGGCATCCATCTCCTCCATCGTCATCGCGGCCTGGATCCTGCTCAACGGCGGAAACATGCCGATGGTGATCCTGCTCCTCACGTTCTGCGGAGCCTGCCTCGGGTTTCTGGTGTACAATTTCTCCCCGGCACGCATCTTCATGGGCGACACCGGCAGCATGTTCCTCGGGCTCTTCTTCGCCATGACGAGCATGGACCAGTGTTCCCGGCCCGCCGTCACCGTCGCCGCGCTTCTGGTGCCCCTGGTCGCGATCGGCGTGCCGATCTTCGACGTGATCCTGGCTGTCTGGCGCCGCACCGTGAGGCGGTTCGGCGTGCACATGCTGAAGGAGAACCTCGACAACGCCGAAGTCGTGACCGAACTCGAACACGGCATCAACTCAACCGGGAAGGTCGAGATCAGAACCGCCATCGAAAACGGAAGCGGCGTGATGTCCGCCGACCAGGACCATCTGCACCACAGGCTCCTGCGCGAGTCCCACAACAAGACCAGCCGCGCCGTCCTGCTGATGTACGCGATCTCCATCGTTTTCTCCCTCGGCGCCATCGGGCTGACGTTCATCGGACGGAGCATGCCCGCGCTGGTGTTCCTGCTTGTCATCATCGGCATTTTCTTCGTGCTCCGCCTCGCGAACATCGAGCTTCTGGCGTCCATGAGCGTCCTGGCACAGGGTGTCCGCCGTCCGCGCAAGACGCTTCTTCTGACCATCGCGCATCCCATCCTCGACTTCCTGTTGGTCACGGCATCCTTCTTCCTCGTCTATGTGCTCATCCGAAAACCGCCGCCGCCCCCGAACGGCCTGTATCTTTACCTCGTTCTGAGCGCACCGTATATCCTGGTCCTGCTGTTTTCCGGCATCTACCGCACCTACTGGCTGCGGGCCGGCATCGAACGGTATTTCCGCCTGCTCAAACTCCTGGCGATCGCTGCGGTCATCTCCTTCATCCTCCTGAACATCTGCGCCTGGAAGAACTGGGTCATCGTGGACGACTCAAAACGCATGACGATGATCATCTTCCTGCTCAACACGTCCTTCTCGGTCGCCGCCATCATGTCCGAACGCTTCCTGCTCCACTTCTTCGAGGCGTTCGCCCTCCGGTCCTACTACCTGAAGAACTCGCCCGAAGCAAGCCGGCACAACACCATCATCTACGGCGGCGGCCTGGGCTGCCGCATGTACATCAATAACCTCTACAGCAGCCGCCATCTCTCCTGTCCGTTCCGCATCCTGGGCATCGTGGACGAGGATCCGTCCCTGCAGAATCTGAACGTCTACGGGTTCCGCGTGCTCGGCACCAGCGGGGACCTGGATGCCCTGTACAAGGACAAGCCGTTCGACTCCATCGTCCTGACTACGGTCAACATCGCCGACAGGCACGTCGAAAACATCCGCGCCTTTGCGCGTGAGCACAACATCCGGGTGACCATGTTCCTGGCCCAGGAGTATCCCGCCGACCTCGATTTCTTCAAGGTGCTTCAGGAAAAGGCGATCAGTCCTTTTGTCGAAAATGAACCGGACAAACAGGACAAAGGCGCTCCGGGACGCGGATCATGACGCTGCATGAGATCGGAGAAAACCTGGAACAGTATTTCATCGAAATCATCCAGGAGAAACGCCGCGGTTCGTTCGACCGCATTACCTACGGATTCCTGTTCCTGGCCTCCAGGTTCTACCGGCGTGCCGTCCAGTTCCGTCTCTGGCTGTACGAAAACCGCGTCATCCGCAACCACTCCATCGGCTGCCTGGTCGTCAGCATCGGCAACCTGACGTGCGGCGGCACGGGCAAGACCCCGGTCGTGGAGATCTTCGCCAAGACACTGAGCCGGAAAGGACGCCGCGTCGCCGTCCTCAGCCGCGGATACCGCAGCCGCGACAGGTCCTTCATCGACAAGCTCCGCAGAAAGTTCTCCTCGAGCCATCGCATCGTCCCCCCGCGCGTCGTGTCCGACGGCAAGAACCTGCTGCTGAACTCGCTTTCGGCGGGCGACGAACCGTACATGCTCGCGACAAACCTGAAGGATGTGGTCGTGCTGGTCGACAAGGACCGCGTGAAATCCGGCCTCTACGCCATCGAGGAGTTCCATACCGACACGCTCATCCTCGATGACGGATTCCAGTACCTCGGCCTGCGCCCGCACCTGAACATCCTGCTCGTGGACTCCACGTCGCCCTTCGGAAACCACCACGTCCTGCCGCGCGGGCTTCTCCGCGAGCCGGTTAAGAACATCCGGCGTGCCGACTACATCTTCCTTACGAAATCCGACGCCTCGCCGCGCCTGCGCCACCTGAAGGGGTTCCTGCGGCGCCACAACCGCCGCGCCGAAATCATCGAGTGCTGCCACCGCCCGAAATACCTGGAGGACGTGTTCGACCGCGGCATCCGCTTCCCGCTCACCATGCTCAACGGCCTGAAGATCGCTTCGCTCTCCGCCATCGCGAACCCCGCCAGCTTCAACGCGTTCCTGACCCAGCACGGCGGCGTTATCGTGCTGGAACGCCATTTCGCCGACCACCACCGTTACAGCCAGCAGGAAATGATCGACTTCGTGAACAGCGCGAAGGCCGCCGGAGCCGAATACATCCTCACGACGGAAAAGGACGCCGTCCGAATGCCGCGCCTCGACCGCCGCGATCTCCCGTTCCTCTTCCTCCGCATCGAGATCGACATCCTCAGCGGACAGGAAAACTTCGACCAGTGCATCACCCGCATCTGCTTTCTGTAAGCACGCATATCTGCGGATGATCCCGGCCGGGATGAAACCTCGGGACCGGCACGTTCGGCAAACAAAAAAAGCGTTTTCCCGGGAATTCTCTAATTTCTATAGGGAAATCACTTGATTTTTTAGAAAAAACCTTTATATTAAATGTTTATCTTTTCACAATCGGTCTAAAAAAACACGCAAGAAACGCAAAACAACTGTTAGAAAGGGTTTCGCATGAAGAAATCTTCCGCGAAAAAGTACGTCTATCTGTTCGGAAAAGGCATGAGCGACGGCGACGCTACCATGAATGAACTGCTCGGCGGCAAAGGCGCCAATCTCGCCGAAATGGCCAAACTCGGACTCCCCGTTCCCGCCGGATTCACCATCACCACCGAATGCTGCGTCGATTATTTCGCGAACGGCCAGAAGAATCCCGCCGGCCTCGACGCCCAGATCAAGACTGCTCTCGCAAAAGTCGAAAAGGTCATGAAGATGGCCTACGGCGACCCGAAGAACCCGCTCCTCGTCTCCTGCCGCTCCGGCGCCAGGAAGTCCATGCCCGGCATGATGGAGACCGTCCTGAACGTCGGCCTCGCCACCAGCACGATCCCGGGCCTCGTGAAGCGCACCGGCGGCAACGAACGCTTCGTCTATGACGCCTACCGCCGCCTCATCATGATGTACTCCGACGTCGTGATGGAAAAGGCCGAAGGCATTGAGCCCGCCGAAGGCTGCGCCATCCGCAAGCAGCTCGACACCATGCTCGACGACCTGAAGAAGGCAAAAGGCTACAAGAGCGACACCGACCTCTCCGTCGCCGACCTGAAGAAACTCTGCAAGGACTTCAAAGTCCGCATCAAGAAAGTCCTCAAGCGCGAATTCCCCGACGATCCCATGCTCCAGCTTGAAGGCGCCATCGGCGCCGTCTTCAAGAGCTGGAACGGCAAGAAGGCCGTCTCCTACCGCCGCATCGAAGGCATCCCGGACGACTGGGGCACCGCCGTCAACGTCCAGAGCATGGTCTTCGGCAACATGGGCGACACCTCCGCCACCGGCGTGGCGTTCACCCGCGACCCCGCCACCGGCGACAACAAGTTCTACGGCGAATGGCTCATCAACGCCCAGGGCGAAGACGTCGTCGCCGGCACCCGCACCCCGTTCCCGCTGAACAAGGAGACCAAGAACGAGCAGAACAAGCATCTGGCATCCATGGAGGAAATGCTCCCGAAGACCTACAAGGAACTCGTCGGCATCCGCAACAAGCTCGAACGCCACTACCACGACATGCTCGATATTGAGTTCACCATCCAGGACAAGCAGCTCTTCATGCTCCAGTGCCGCGTCGGCAAGCGCACCGGCACCGCCGCGTTGAACATGGCCATGGACATGCTCTCCGAAAAGCTCATCGACGAGAAGACCGCCGTCATGCGCGTCGCCCCCGCCCAGCTCGACGAACTCCTCCACCCGATCCTCGACCAGAAGGCCGAAAAGGCCGCCAAGGTCCTCGTGAAGGGCCTCCCCGCCGGCCCCGGCGGCGCGGTCGGGCGGATCGTCTTCAACTCCGAAGACGCCATGGCCTGCCACAAGAAGAAAATCGCCTGCATCATGGTCCGTGAAGAGACCAATCCGGAAGACGTCGACGGCATGCGCGCCGCCACCGGCATCCTGACCGCGCGCGGCGGCATGACC
>JAFXYP010000058.1 GCA_017541665.1 Lentisphaeria bacterium
CACTTGATTAAGGGGTCCCGCATACTCGCCCTGGGTGTAGCTGGGGCTTGTAGAGTTCAATCGGTACACTTGATTACCACTTTCCCGAGAACCTTGTCGCAGTCGGCTGGGGCTTGTAGAGTTCAATCGGTACACTTGATTGGTAAGTGGTGAGACCTGCCTTGAGCTCGGGCTGGGGCTTGTAGAGTTCAATCGGTACACTTGATTTCGTAGATTTCTTCATCGACTGGTTTTTTGGCTGGGGCTTGTAGAGTTCAATCGGTACACTTGATTGAGCACGTACCATGACGATCAACGGCAAGAGCTGGGGCTTGTAGAGTTCAATCGGTACACTTGATTACGAGGCGACCGAGTTGTTCGAGAAATGCTGCTGGGGCTTGTAGAGTTCAATCGGTACACTTGATTACGCGGTGGATCCGGCGACGAAAGACTCGAGCTGGGGCTTGTAGAGTTCAATCGGTACACTTGATTCAACGAAATAAAGAAGGCGGGATCGTGCGTGCTGGGGCTTGTAGAGTTCAATCGGTACACTTGATTTCTGGACTTCGAGGCGATCCCGACGAACGCGCTGGGGCTTGTAGAGTTCAATCGGTACACTTGATTCTGGGAAAGCTCCATTTCCTGCGCCCCGCCGCTGGGGCTTGTAGAGTTCAATCGGTACACTTGATTGGATCTGTTCCAACTAATTCATGGACAGATTATTCCAATCGGGATCGTCCGAAGAAAAACCAGTTGAAAGCATCGTCCCCGTGTCAATCCGGAGCATTTTTCAGAAATCAAGTGCGCCTAAGAAAGGAAAATGCATCGTCGACCGGAAACGGCAGGCGGTGCGTTTTTTTGTTTTCCCGGCACTAAAACAGAAGAAGCTGTTCCGGCTCCTGCTCGACTTCCAGAGCCAAACTGCCGTACAGTGACACCATTTCGCCGAACTGTTTGTCCGTGACCATGAGGACGCGGACAAAACCGCCGACCGGGACAGCCGGCTGGATGATCCGCCCGTAGGTGTCGGCATTCTCCCTGGATACGCAGAACCGCGCATACACGGAAAACTGAAGCTGGATGCAGCCGTTTGCGAGGAGAAGATTGCGAAAACGCGTGTACTCGCGCCGCTGCGGTTTGGTCTTCACTGGCAGGTCGAACATGACAAGCAGCCACATGGCTTTCATCTCCGAAAACACGGCGGTCCTCCGCGGAATGGAAGTGTGACGGGCGGGCTCAGCGGAATGCAAGGCGCACTTCGCCTTCGAGGAAAGAGGAAACGATCTGCCCCGCGTAGATGTGAAGCAGGTCGGGAATGAGGCAGCGGCCCTTCGGCGACGGCAAACGCGTATCCAGAAGCCCCTGGATGAGCGCCCGGCGTTGTTCCTTGCCGATCTCATTGACCGCATTGTTCCGCCGGTTCAGTTCATAGACGATACGGTCGACGGCTGGGCGAAAGGGTTCCATAAGGTCGTCCGCAAGGCAGAAGGGATCGTATTGATTATGATGGTGGAGTCCGATGGTCGGATGAAGCCCGGCGGCACAGCACGCGCGGGCCGCCATGGCGCGCAGGACGGCGTACCCGTAGTTGAGAAGGAGATTGCTGTCCGGGACGTCCCTGTCGCGCCGGAAGGGGTCTTCGAAGAGATTTTTCCAGTAGATGACGGCGGCGCGGCCCTCCAGATTGTCCGGATCGCCGGACCGGACCTTTTTCGCAAGGTCCGTCAGCCCCGCGTCCGTACCGTGCAGATCGGTCAGAAGCTGTGCCTGGTTCAGGATCTTCTCCCGCACAATGGCCTGCCAGAGACGTTTGGAAAGCGGCTTCGGCGCATTGACTTGCGCCAGGAAACGCTGCGTCTGCACATAATTCCCCTCCAGCGGGAGCTGCATGGCCGCAGGCAGGCGGTTTGGGCCGGAGACCAACACCATGCACCCCTCCGCGGCAAGCGCGGCGAGGAGACTGCCCGTGATCGTCAGGGCGGGATTGGCGAGGATCAGGCACTGCACCTCCTTGACCGGCACCGTCACGGGCGGCCCGGACGGAAGCCGGATCTTCAGGAGATGGTTCTCCAGCGAAAGGAAAGCCGAAGTCTCGGCGATCTCGATGATACGGTCAGTCGCAGGCACGCTGTAATTCTCCGAAGATGTTCATGCGGTACTTCTGCATTTTTCCATTGAATGCTGCCGAAACTGTAGGAACAAACCAAAGCTTCGCAGCCTTTATTCCTTTTTGATCCCGGGCATCATTAACAGGTACAAGCGAGAACTGCGGAAGAGAAATACCTCTCACAATGCAGAGGTATTCCTTTCCGTCTTTGGTCCACTTGACGATATCACCTTTTTTGAGGGAGAATTTGAACTTGAAACCGGGACGGTTCTTCTCAAAGATGGGCCGGCCGTGCCTGACCCGCTGGATGGCATCCAGGAGGGTGACGATCTCACCGACCCATTCGACCTCTTCGCCCTTCTCATCGAGCTTCGCAAAAATGGGCAGGACATAATTGGAACCGGTCTTGACATTTCGGATGCCGTCGCCGGAGCCGATGGCAATGGTCTTGAGGTTACGCGCGACACGCACCTTTTTGATCACATTGACCGGATTTCCATCGGAATCAAGGAGAACCGGGAGATTCGCATCGTCGCAGAATATCTTGAGGTCGTTCTTTGTCACATCCTCCGGTCTGGATCTGCCGAGTTTCTCCAGCACGATCGAACGGATTGCGGGGTCGACGATCTTCGCGACATCGCCCGGCTCCATACTTGCGAGGCTCACACGGACATGGCGCTCCGTGCCGCCGAAATCCTTCCCGTAAATCGTCTCCTCATGCAGGGCGCCGCGGAGCTTGTTGCGGACATGGTGGGAAACGGCGGCGGATTCCAGGGCGTTTTTTGCTTCAGTGAAGAGCCCCGGGCCAATGAGCGGGGTATTGGCTTCATGAAGCTTGCGGCGTTGTTCCGGCGACATGGACGCAAGTTTCTGCACCATGCCCGGCGTGGTCAAAGCAATGGTGAGGGCGTCGATGGCATGGTGCCGGTGGTCCGTGCGGACTTTTTCACCCTCGCCAAGCAAATAGTTCCCGCCCCAGCCTCTTCGGATCAGGGCGGTAGCCCCGCCGCTGGTCGCGAAGATGCGCCGTTTGCCGTTCTTGTCGATCATGCCGCCGTAGAGCAGTCCGAGGTACTGCATGGCGATCCGGCTGGCATAGCGGGTGTCGTTGAGGTTGCGATCCATAAAGTCCTGCTCGTCGACCGTCTCCTTTTTGAAGAGGTCAAGCTTATAGGGGGCGTAAGGGCCCTTGAACTGCGCGACGCGTGCGAGGAGCTGCCGGTACTGTTCGCCGGAGTAGGCCTCGAACGGCGTGCGGTTGTTCTTTGCGCTGTTCGCGGAAGCGTCGCAGAGGGTCTTGTTGCGGAACGAATCGTCGTATGAACGCGAATACGGGATGATGTGCTCGATGTGGATGTCTTTTCCGTACAGGAGCTCCTGCATGGAAAAATGCTTTCCCGTATAGGGGCATTCGAAATTGCATTCGTCGGCAAGCATCACTTTCAGGATGTCGTTGCGGGACGGCTTTTCGATCCCGGCTTCCGCGAGGATGCGCTCGGCGATCTTCTGACGCTCCTTTTCCCGCAAGCGGTTCTGCCGGGTGATGGCTTCCTTCTGCTTGTTGGACGTCTTCAGGTCGCGCGCAAGCTCAATGCGGATGGCATTCGGCTTGCCGTAACGGGCGACTATGGCGTTCACGACCGTGCGCAGCTCCGTAATGACACGGTGAACGAGCGGGTTGCGAATCTCAATGCTGCATTCCTTGCTGTCGAAGACCGGGAGGAAATCGTGCGTCGCGCCGACCTGTTTCGGATAAAGGTTATTCTTGAGCGTGGGGAGAGGCACTCCTGCCTCAAGATCGGGCAGCATCTCCCTGAGCGCCTGAAGAGAATAGGCGCAGTAGGAATCCGGGAGCATGATTTTCATCGCGGTTTCAACCTGAAGTGGGGAAAGCTTCCAGTATTCACGGAGGCGTTTTTCCAGGACAGAATCCTTTTCGATGGAGTCGAGGTCGTGGAAAAATGCATCCTGTTCGACAGCAGTCAAGGCGGCAGCCTTGTCTGCACCGAAGACGCGGACAAGCGCGACATGGCGTTCATTGCCGTAGATATCCTTGCTCTCGTCGCCGAGCGTGAAGCTTTCCCCCTTGGCAAGCCCGATGACTTTTCCGAGATTCTTCAGGGTGATCGTGCCGCGGACAGTGAATTTGTCCGAATAGCCGTTCAGAAAGGAGACAGCTTTGTCGCGTTCCTCCTCCGTGAGAGGACGGATCGTGTCTCCGGCTTGCACACGGAGGTTGGAGACCGTCGTGTAAATACGGAAGAGCTGGGCCTCCTCTTTCGCCATGGAGCAGCGGCGATGTTCAGGATAAATCTCGCACTTTCCTATGAGCCCTTTGCTGGACTTGAGCTTGCGCTGGAAGAAAATCGCCTCGAAAAGATCTCTCTCCAAATCCGGGGAGACCAGAGCTCGCTGCGCCTCGCAGATCTTATGAAATTCGTCCTCATACATGGAGCGGTCCGTGTAGCGCGTACGAATGCGCTCCTTGTTCGGATCGACCGTGCAGAAATACTCGGCGATCGTCCGGGCATGAACCTGTTCCATTTCGGACTTCAATTTCGCAATGCCTTCTTTCACGACGCCGGAATCCTTGTCCTTCAAATCCAGCTTGCGATTGCTCCGATACCCGCGGCGTTGCGCCAGATGATAGATCGCCCGTCCAAACTCTTCCTGCGTGAGAGGACGATCAAGCGCAAGCTTCCGGTAGAGATAGGGAGCGATATGGGCGGCATGCTCGCGTTCGGATTCGGGAAGCGTCTGTACAAGTTTCTGGTCGAGCTGAACAAAGAATTCTGAAGTAAACGGGACCGGAAGCATCCCGTTTTCCATCAAGATTTGCTTCAGATTCTCCTTGCGGTCACGACGGCGGGCGTACTGGCGGCGCAGAGCTTTCTTCTGACGGCGTTCGGAAGCGCGCGAGGTGCCCTTCCCTGTCGAAATCGCCTCAAGACCGCCTCCGCTCTCAAGCCCCTGCTCGAAAATGCGGGAGCCCCAAGCTTTCAGATCGAATTTCTCCCCGTCTTCGGAAATCAGCGCCCATCCGATGGAGGCTACCCCTAAATCCAGTCCCAGCGTGTAATACGGCATTGGAATAGTCCTTTCCCGTTGTTTGTTGTCTGTTTCGCCTTTTAAAGCAAGCTCAATCATTGAAATAAATAATACCATGAAACGAAAAAATAATCAAGTATTTTTTTGTTTTTTGCTTGACATTTTTTCCGAAACATGCTACTGTATGTTAGCTCTACAAGTCCTGGTAAAGGATTGATGGTCACTTCCTGCGGGAACACCACGAGGCGGCTTCGACAGCCGCCTTTTTTGTACCCCGCCCTGGGCCTCGGCAGCAGCCTGCGCGAGGAAACAGATTTGCAGGGAAACAGGAAAGGACAGGCGGACGGGTTCACCGTTTTTCGGTAAAAACAGGCGGGTTTCCTTGAATACGGCTCTTTTCCGTGCTATATTGTTTTGTTGAATCTTTTTTATGAAAGCATCCATCTCCCCCGGAGACTGTCCACCAATGAGCAGCACAACCGACAATGATTCCAATTTCAGGGCCCAAAGCTATCTGCGCCTGCTGAAATACACCGTTCCCTACTGGAAACGGCTGACGTTCGGCATCCTCTGCGGCATGCTCGTCGGCGGGTCGCTGTTCTTCGCGCTGCTGCTGGTGCCGCAGCTGGTCGGCCTGGTGGATTCCGGCGGCAACATCGGCGCCTCGGCGGACCAGCGGGTCCTGACGCCCGACGAACTCGGCCAACTGCGCGAAATCGCGGCTTCGCCGGACTTCTCCGATGCGGAAAAGGACCAGCTCATCAAGGAGTTCATGACCGAACCGCCCGACGACGACCCCAAACTCACCCGCCTGCTCAGCCAGGCCAAAAGCGTGATCGAGCGGTTCCATCTGCCGTGCGCCATCGAGGGCAAAACGATCCGGATCGATTGGCCGGTCAGGAAACGTTTCGACATCGTCACGTCCGACGGACGGATCGCGTGGCAGCTCTTTGCGATCTACATCGCATCGTTCGTCCTGGTTTGGACGCTCCGCAGCGTCGGGATGTACCTCAACGGATACTTCACGCGCTATGTGGGTATCCGGGTCGTCGCCGACATGCGCGACGCGATCTTCAAAAAGCTCACGAACCAGTCGCTGCGTTTCTACGGCGACATGGACGTCGGCCACCTGATCAGCCGCTGCACCAACGACACGTCCGCGCTGGAGTATTCGGTGTCGCATTCCATCGAGGACCTGACCAACGCCCCGCTCCAGATCCTGGGCTGCGTGGCGGCGATCGTGGTGGCATGCCGCCAGTTCGACGACTATGTCCTGGTCATCCTGCTCGGGCTCGGACTCGGGATCATCGTCATCCCGATCGTCGTCGTGAGCCGCATCGTCCGCAAATACTACAAGCGCAGTTTCGCGCGCATCGCCGACGTGTTCTCCCGGATGCACGAGGTGTTTTCCGGCATCCGCGCCGTAAAGGCATACTACGCGGAGGAACGCGAAAACCGGCGTTTCAACGAGGTGAACCGCAAGTATTACCGGCAGGCGATCAAGGCCATGCGGCTGCATATCATGTTCACGCCCCTGATGGAAATGGTCGGCGTCACCTCGACCCTGATTTTCCTGCTGTACTCGTACAAGTGCGGAATCACCGTCACCGAACTGGCGGCGCTGCTGACCCCCGCGATGATGGCGTTCCGTCCGATCAAGGACATCTCGAAGGTCTTCGCCAGCCTGCAGCAGTCCATGGCGGCGGCGGACCGCTATTTCGCCCTGCTCGACACCGACACGTCCCTGCCCGAAAAGGCGGACGCGGTGGAACTGAAGGAGTTCAAGCAGGGCATCACGGTCCGCGATGTCTGTTTCTCCTATGATGACCGGGTGGTGCTGGACCATGTGTCGTTCGACATCCCGCACGGCAGCATGGTCGCGGTCGTCGGCGAGACCGGCTCCGGCAAGTCGACCATCGCGAATCTGCTGGCGCGGTTCTATGACGTCGATTCCGGCTCCATCGCCATTGACGGAGTCGATATCCGCGACTTCAAGATCGCCTCGCTCCGCCGGATGATCGGCGTGGTGAACCAGGACGCCATCATGTTCAACGAGACCATCGGGGAAAACATCGCCTACGGCAAACCCGAGGCTTCCATGGACGAGATCATCGCCGCCGCCAAGCTCGCCAACGCACATGAATTCATCGTGAACGGACCGCATCCGAAAGGATACGACACCGAGGTCGGCGAGAAGGGATTCAAGCTCTCCGGCGGCGAAAAGCAGCGCGTCTCCATCGCACGCGCCATCCTCCGCAACCCGCCCATCCTGATCCTCGACGAAGCCACCAGCGCACTCGATACCGTGACGGAAAAACTGGTCCAGGAGGCCCTGAACCGCGTGATGTCCAATCGCACCGTCTTCGCGATCGCACACCGCCTGAGCACGATCCGCAACGCCGACATGATCCTCGTCATGCAGAACGGCAGAATCGTCGAATTCGGCAAGGAAGCCGATCTGCTCGCCCGCGAAAACGGCATCTACAGACGCCTTCATACGACGCAGTTCAGCCAATAAACCGATGAGCTCGGCGGATCGATC
Organism: Lentisphaeria bacterium; assembly: GCA_017541665.1. Lineage (GTDB taxonomy): Bacteria > Verrucomicrobiota > Lentisphaeria > Victivallales > UBA1829 > UBA1732. Next base: position 7,677 of record JAFXYP010000058.1, read on the forward strand.
CCGTATGATGAAAAACCTGACGGCGTCACCGGTTTTTTCCCCGAAGATGATCCGTACGTCCCGCACATGGGGCTGGGTCGGAAGCGATTTCGCCGATGAATTCGGCCGCCTGTCGGATGCCGGAGCCCTGCAGCCGGGCGGAATCTCCGAAACCATCTGGAGCACACGCTCGAAATTCGTGCTTAAAGTCGCCACAAACCTGGGATTCGACGTCGCGTATAAGAGCTTTTTCAAGATCACGGGCAAGACTAAATATCTCTTCCGCCCCTCGCCCTGCGCCGCCGAAGCCGCAAACTATATCCGCCTGGCGGAACTCGGGTTTCCCCTGCCCGACCTGCTCGCCGTAGGCGAAATGCGCTGCTGCGGCATCCTCAAAAATGCCTTCATGGTCTCCCGGTTCATCGACGACTACCGCACCGGCCTCGATTTCTTTCGGGACGGCATCCATGTCGGCAACGAACCGCTCTTCCTGGAGTTCTGCCGCGGAAACCTGAAGCTGCTCGCCAGGCTCCACGACCTCGGGATCGTCCACCGCGGGTTCACACCCGGAAATCTCTTGTACCGCAACGACCCGGACGGCATGAAATTCTGCTGGATCGACGTGGCAAGCTGCCGCCGGTCCGCGATCGCCACGTCTCAGATCGCCACCGACATGTTCCACCTCTTCCGCTACCTGAAGACCACGCCGGAGAACCGCCGCGCGCTGGAGGCGCTGTACCTGGAATCGGCATCCGTCCCGCGGACGACTGCGGACGAGCTCTTCGAAGCCGTGGAGAACCGGATTAAAGACAGGATGAAGGAATAAGGACAAGGAGAGAATTGCTTTCCCCAACTGTGTTGAAACAAACCAACCGCTTAACTTAGGGAGAACCATATCATGCGCTACATCAAAGCCTACAAAAACGGGAACTGCAACGGGATGCCGTTCGCATCCATGGAAATCTGCGGCACGACGCGCAAAATGTACAACAACGGCAACTGCAACGGGATCCATGAATGGTCCATGCGGAAAACGGACCGCTGCACCGAAGTTTACAAGCTCCCCGGACTGAACGGAATCCCGTTCAATTATTTCAAATACACTTCCAGTGGCGTGGAGTTTTACCCGAACGGAAACGGAGGCGGCATCCCGACGTTCTATTTCAAATTCAGGGGCTCCGATGCCGTCGAGGTCTACCCGAACGGGAACGGAAACGGAATGCCCCAGTGGTATTTGCAGAAACGCAGACGGACTGTATATTTCTACCCGAACGGGAACGGAAACGGATTTCCGGACTATTCCTTCGATGACGTGGACGATATCCGGGACGTCATCGAATGGGTTTTCTATCTGTATATCCCGCATTGATGCCGTCCGGCGCGCAATCGCTCCAGATTTTACTGAGATTCTTTTTCCACGCCCCCCGCATCGTCGTTTTGGAAATCGTCCTCTGTTTTGCAGGTTATAAAATTATCATATCTAATTTAATTAATTATAAATCAGAATGGATATTGTTTTTTTCAGTCGCAGAAAAATATCAATAATGAATATGATAATTATTAATATGCATGAATCGAAAGACAAGTCAGAACCGATTGGTCTTGAGTGAGATGCCGGAATAACCGTCTTATTTCTCGGATCATCCACGAATCAACTGATAATCAATAGAAAAAGAAATGACGGATACCCCGTCGGGATTATCCGTCATTCTGTCATATCGCTTATTTTCAGTCAGTTGTATCTTCTGACGGAATATCGGTCAATCCGTCTCCCTTTTCCAGAATGTCATTTGTACTCTCCATCATCATAACTGACGGGGAGGGATTCGATGAGCTTACGGAGAGATTCCTCACAGCCGCTTTTCTCGAACGCGTTTCCCGCGATGCCTTCCACGCTGTCCGGAATTCTGATCTCCTTCAGCTTCGGGCAGAGCGCAAGCGCATTCCATTCGATGTACTTCAGACCGTCCGGCAGATCGACTTCCTCCAGGTTTATGCAATCGGCGAACACCCTGTTCCGGAGGATGCGCAGATGGGGCGGCAAAGTGATGCGTTTCAGCCCTTCACAATTCAAGAACGCGCATTCCTGAATCTCCTTCACGCTGTCCGGGATCGTGATCTCCTCCAGCGAGGAACATTGCTTGAACATCGCGACCGGGATCTCCTTCATGTTTTCCGGCAGCGTAACGCGTTTCAGAAGCGTACAGTGCACAAACAACCCCGCCGCCTGGGCCGAATAACGCACAGGATTCGTGACCAGGAGATCGCGCGTCCTCTGCGTGATGCCCCACATGGGTTTCCCTGCCTGAAACTCCGTCACGCTGTCCGGGATCGTGATCTCTTCCAGGCAACAGTAGGAAAACGCCCCCTCCCCGATGCTTGTCACGCTCGACGGGATCGTCACGCTGCTGAGGTTACATGCCCGGAACGCCTGCTGCGCGATCGACTTGATCCCGTCCGGAATCGTGTAATGTCCCTTGAACGCATGCGGGAACGCCAGAAACACATGGTCCTCCTCGTCGATCAGCGCGCCTTCCGGCGTGAACCTGTAACGCGTATTCCCTGGCGGCAGCGTCAATTTCGTATCGGAAAGATCGAACGCATTGGCAAATATCCTGATGTCTTTCGGGAGTACGACGTGTTTCAGCTTCGGGCAACACCAGAAAGCCTGGAAACCGATCGTTTTCAGGGAGTCCGGCAGAGAAACACGTTCCAGCTTCTCGCAACCGTGAAACGCGCGATATCCGATGATCTCCACACGATCCGGGACCACGACTTCCGTCAATTCAAGGCAGCGTTCGAACGCGTTTTCGCCGATATTTGACACGCTGCCGGGAATCGTTACTTTCTTCATTTGTACACATCCCCGGAAGGCGCCCTCTTCAATGACCCTCACTCCCTCCGGGATCGAAAGGGACTCCAGACTCGTGCAGTCCGAAAAAGCATATCCATCGATTTTATGGATACCGCTCGGAATCTCGATCTTCTTCAAGTTCCGGCATTCGGAGAATGCCAGTGTGGCGATCCAACCGTAATCCAGCGCCGGCGCAACAGTCTTGCCGCCCTTTGTAATCATGACGCTCTCCAGCGCCGTGCATTTTTGGAACGCGCCCGCGCCGATCGTGGCATGAGCGGGGATCGTGGCGGACTTTAATGATTTGCAGGAAGCAAAGGATGAATCGGGAATGTAATTGACCGAGTTCGGGATCACGACCGATTCCAGCTTTTTACATTGGGCGAACGCTCCGCTCTTGATCTCCGTCACACCGTCCGGGATCACGAGGTTGACCGCGTTCGACGGCGCACGATAGAGGATCACTTTCTCGGTGCAGCCATCCGAGATCACGGTGATGCCGCCATAGTTGAGGTCAAACTTCTCGCCGTCGGCATAAATGATTTCTTCCTCGGCTCCGCCTGACGGAGTCACGATCTCCTCCTTGATTTCCTCAGATGGAACAATGACGATATTCCCGTTCTTGTCAAATTCGGTTATCTCGGATGAGATGATGTTTCCGTTCTCGTCCAGGTAGACAATATCTGCCCTCAATTCGAAGAGAAAACAGAAAAATGAGGTGAAAATGAGGCTGAAAACGGTGAATTGGGGCCAAGGAAGCAGGGCACGGACATAAAGAGCATGGTTTCGCATAAAACAATCCCTCTTGGTTGGAATCGGTTTCGAATCTTTTTTTTTAATATACACCCGTTATTCGATTAATCAAGAAAAAACAAATATATTTGTTAATGATAGTGAATAATCAATACTTGATTTGTTTGATTCAATATATTTGAAAGCGTTCTGAAAAGGTTTTTCAAAAATGAATGATTGACAAATTATAACAAAATAGATCGGTAAAGACCGTTTTGTTGATTTTTAATGTAATAATTAATCAGACTGTTTTATTGAATAAGTTTAGGAAGATAATTAGGTTATATGAGACAAAATGACAGTATATGGAAAGTGATTGAAGAATGGAATGATGCGGGAATGACCGGTGTTTCTGACAGCTGGTCCGTCAGATCGTCAGACGAGCACAAAAGGAATGACAGTCATTCCGTCAAATTTGTCCGTCATTCCGTTACTATACTGATTTTCATTCAGTTATATCATATGTTGGAATATCGGTCAGACCGTCATCCGTCACCATCTTGATCTCGTCGAACGCCTTCTGAATAGCCTCTTCCATGTTGGGAATCTTTGACTCTTCAAACTCGACGAAATGCAGTTTGGCATGGATCACCGGAGACGGCGGCGCAAAAACAGTACAGCTGTCCGCCATCGGTTCGATGGAAATATCGAATGTGCCGATATTCTCCGCACGGGCGATCGTTTCGAGTTTGTCCATGCCGCAAAGCGGACGCACGATCAGATCCGGTACCGTACGGTCGATGACGGACATGTTCACGATCGTCTGACTGGCGACCTGACCGATGGCCTCGCCGGTCACGATGCCATAAAGATGTTTTTTCCGGCAGAGTTTCGATGCGATCCGCATCATCATGCGCCGGTAAAGGACGGTGCGGAATTTCGGGTCGCAGTTGTCGCGGATGAGTTTCTGAATCTCGGAAAGGTTGCAGGCATAGAGGACTCCGTGCGGCTGGAACTTATTGATGATCTTAGCGATACGCCAGACTTTCATGACGGATTCGAGGGGCGTATAGGGATAACTGTGAAACGTGAGAAAATCCAGCCGGCAGCCGCGTTTCATGGCCATCGCACATGCCACGGGCGAATCAATGCCGCCGGACAGCATGCCGAGAAGCGGAGAATTGGAACCGACCGGGAGACCGCCGCGCGCTTTGATCGTCTCCAGGAAGATCGTGGAATTCTTTTCCCGGATTTCGACGCCGATGGAGATATCGGGATTCATCAGGTCGACCTGGACCTTATTATCCCCGATCATCTTCTCTATCATGGTGGCTGTCTCGATCTCTATCTCTTTGGAGCGCAACGGAAAGGTTTTATCGGAACGGCGTGCGCGCGTACGGAATCTGATCGGCCTGCCAAGGCATTCCAGCTGTTTGAACAGAGGCTTCACGGCATTTCTGATATGGTCCAGGACAGCTTCGATGGTGCGTTCACCTTCGATGCAGAATGAAAAGGAATCCAGTCCGAAGCAGTCCTTCAGACGTTCTTTCAGATAAGTTTGTTCCTCGTCCGTAAAACAATCGAATTCATTCTTATGAATAAAAATCCGCCCACGCATTTTCACAAAATTCAGACCGGAAACATGTTCCTTCGTCATTCGTTTCATATTGCGGATCAGCATGTTTTCGAACATGCTTCGATTGTTTCCCTTCGTCGCGATTTCATTGTAGCGGCAGATGATGGAATTGTAATATGCCATAAAAACTCCTGTTTGGTTTTTAAAAAGCCCGTCCAGCTGCAACATGAATGATTTGAGATCCTTGTGTCAAAGCATTGTCGGGTATCTCCGTGAAAGAACAGAATATCTGTTTTGCGTCCGATATTTTATGATAGAACGCTTCCTGTGTTTTTTTGTCAAGGTCACCGGTGGCATCATCGACTATGACGACCGTATTATCCTTTGACATGGAATGATTTTTGACGATATCGAATTCCGCTTCCTTCAATGCGAAGGAGGCTGCGCGGCATTGTCCGCGGGAGCCGTATAATTTCAATGATTTTCCATCTGCGATGAAATCGAAATCGTCAAGATGCGGTCCGGTTGTCATATATCCGTTCATGCGATCCTTTTCCAGATTTCTTTCAAGTTTTTCTTCAAAGATTTTCGGATCGGAAAGCTCATGGACCGTTCGCAGTTTCAATTGCAGATCGGCAAGTTCCGGCTTCAGTTCCGCCAGAATGCCACGCATGAAATCGGATAAGATTCTGAGATGTATTTCACGCGCCTGCACGATTTCCGCTCCGTATTTGGCAAGAGCCGGATGATAAGAACGGATCACATCGTCGTTCGAATCCTTCATCCGCAGCAGGCAGTTTCGGTTCTTCACACCACTATAATATGCCTGAAGCGCCGTAAAATATCCATGGTCCAGCATGGAAATGAACATATCCATGAATTTTCGCCGGACCTGAGACCGTCCGGTGATGATCTCGGGATCGTCCGGCAGAAATGTAACCGTATTGAATGCTCCGGCGAATTCACTGGCACGGGTCACATGTTTTCCGTCCACGACCAGTTTCCTCGTTTCTCCGATCTCAACCGCCAGTTGGCGCGACCAGTCCCGGAACGAAATAGATGCACCGATCATAGCCGAGGGTGCATGAAGCCTTATCATCTCCGAGGTTCTCGAAGTTCTGAACGACCTCAGATTCGCAAGATAGAACAACGCTTCCAGCAAACTGGTCTTCCCCTGCCCGTTCGAACCGCAAAGGAAGACGGTCGGCGCATCGAAATGCAAAGACGCCGATTCAAAAACGCGAAAATTCCGGAGAACGAGCGAATTGACCATGTTAGTCCTGTGAAAAATGCGGAAGGAAAAAGAGAATCGTATATGCGACAGTCCCGCCGCAGGCTTTTTTTGAGCTTACGGCAGGACTATCTATCATTTTTTCGGACCAATGCTCCGAATTGCTGTTCTTATTTGTTCCTCATCGGCATGATGACATACAGGAATCCGTCGCCGCTTTCGATGGCGATCGGACTCATGACATCATTCACTTTGATGAAGACGTTGTCGACCTGAATGTGCTTGAAGGGATCCAGGAAGAAATTCGAATTGAACGAAGCGGACATCTCCTCGCCGTCGTACTGGATCGGCACGCTTTCGCGGCCTTCGCCGATGTTGCTGTTCGTTTCGAAGAGCATGCTGTCCTTCTTGAACGTGAGGGAAACTTTCGGGGAGCCGCTTTCCGCAAGCGTCACGCAAATGAGCTCGAGCGCATAGATCACGCTTTCGCAGGAAACGGTCACGGTCTGCTTGAAGGAGGCCGGGATGACCTGGCGGTAATTCGGATAATTACCTTCGATGAGCTTGGACGTAATCACGGATGCGCCGACCTGGAACACAACCTGGTTTTCGGCGATGTTGATCGCGACTTCGCCTTCCTTTTCGAGGAGGCGCTTCAGTTCGTTCGCGGCTTTCTGCGTGATGATGATATCGCCTTCGGAACCTTCGGGAAGCTCCTCGAACACTTTTTCGCAGAGGGCAAGGCGTTTTCCGTCGGTGGCGACCGCAGTGAATTTGCCGTCGCGGACCGAGAAGAGGATTCCCTGCAGGACCTTGCGGGAATCTTCAAGGCTGGCGGCATAGGCGATGCGCTCGATGACGACCGCCATATCGGCCTGTTTCATGGAGAAGGAACGGATGAACTTGACCTCGTCCTTCTTCGGATAATCGGCGGGATTGAGACCGAGCAGCATGATGGACGCGGTACCGCATTTGATAGTGGAATGGAAATTATCCCCGCTCTCGATCTCGATGAATTCGCCGCGGAACTTGGAAACGAGGGTGAGCATCTTTTTCGCGGGAAGCGTCGTCTCGCCCGCCTCGATGACTTCTGCGTCGACTACTGTCTCCATACGGATTTCAAGGTCGGTACCCGTAAGTTTGAGCTTGCCGTCCGCCGCTTCGAAAAGGATATTGGAAAGCACGGGGAGGGTATTGCGCGTATTGACGATGTTTCCGACCCTCTGAAGCGCTTTGAGCATGGTTTCTCTGGAAATTTTGATTTTCATGGTGATTTTACCTCCGATCTTCCGGCGGTTGCCTTTTGTGCCGTCCGGAAAAGTTATTGAGATTAGTTTCTGATATGATTTTAACCTGAATTGACCAAGAATAAAAGGAGTAGGGGATGTCAACAATGTCAACAACCCGCCATTTCCGCTTCAAACACTTTTTTCAGAAGATGTTTATAAAACGGTTTGACTTTGTTCGAAAACGGTGTTCTATTAACAATGCGACCTTTTATCAAACCCTGTTGGCAGGTGACGAACATGGATATGAACAACAATGTCAAGAAGCACATGGATGATCTTCTGGCCCGGTATCCCGATCTCCGGGGGACCGCGGAAAAAATCCATACATTATATTTTAACCTTGAAAACGTATTTTTCAAGAACAAAACGTTATTTATCTGCGGAAATGGTGGAAGTTGTTCTGACGCAGAGCATTTTATTGCCGAGCTCGGAAAAGGGTTCCTGAGCCGCCGCCATATTCCGTCCGAACTCAGCGAAGCTCTGGAAGCCGCCTACCCGGGCGAAAACTATCCGGTCAGGCTTCAGAGAGGATTCCGGGCGATTTCCCTGAACGGCCATCCGGCGCTTGCATCGGCTTATACGAACGACGTCGATCCGCTTATGACCTATGCCCAGCAGCTTTATATTTTCGGACAGAAAGGTGACGCCGTGCTCGGGATTACGACTTCGGGCAATGCGAAGAACATCCTGAACCTTTTCAAGGTAGCCAAGGTACTCGGGATTTCCACATATCTCCTGACCGGAAATAATGAGGAAGGCCCGTGCAGGAAATATGCGGATTTCATACTGGATGTGCCCGCCAGGGAAGCCTATCGCGTCCAGGAATACCATCTGCCCATCTACCATGCTTTGGCAATGATGCTGGAGGAAAGGTTCTATGGATCAGGCCAATGAACTCAAACATGTAGCCGTTATTCTGGATGGAAACGGACGCTGGGCTGCACAGCATGGCGTCGAGCGCAAGGAAGGTCATCTGGCCGGCGCAAACCGCGTGGTGGATTTTCTGAACTACATTTCCCGCTACGAATCCATCCGTTACGTCACGCTTTACGCATTCAGCACGGAGAACTGGAAGCGTTCCAAAGAGGAAGTGGATGCGCTGATGAACATCCTGGCGCAATTCCTTGACGACAACCTCGAAGTCCTGTTGCGCGAGAAAGTTCGCCTCCTCACGACGGGCGACATTTCCGCTTTGCCGGAACCCTGCCGCATCCGCCTTGACAAGGTAAAGCGCGAAACGGCAAAAGACTTTACACGTACTTTCATCCTTGCTCTAAACTACGGTTCGCGCATGGAGATTACCGATGCCGTGAGATCTATTGCTGCCGAGGTGAAGGACGGGAAAATCTCTCCGGCAGACATTACGGAGAAGACGGTGGCAGACCATCTTTACCTCCCCGAGGTGCCGGATCCCGACCTGCTGATCCGCACCAGCGGCGAGGAACGCGTAAGCAATTTCCTGCTGTGGCAGATATCCTACAGCGAGTTTTATTTTACAAAGGTTTTATGGCCGGACTTCGATATCAACGAGTTCGACAAGGCGGTCCGGGCATATTACGGACGGAAACGCAGATTCGGAGGCAGATGACCCATGTCCACCCTTGCTAAACGCACATTCAGTTCCATTGTTCTTCTTTCGCTCCTCGCCGGAGCGGTGTTCTTTGATTACGACATCAGAAAATGGTTTTTCACGATCCTCTGCGCCCTGCTTGGATTCGGTGCCTCATGGGAATGCTTCGGAATGCTTAACGGACCGAAGAAGTTCACCAGCCTGAAATGGTTCGTTTCACTTGCGCTCGTCGTCGTTGTGCTTTTCCCGATGTTCCAGAACCGGCACATGCCGTTCTGGCCCGGAATCTCTTTCGACCTCGCACTTTTTGCCTTCGTTTTCTGGATGATCGTGCTCGCGACGAACAAGAATCAGGAAGCGCTCCGTGCCGCGATCAACGGAATCGCGATATTCTTCCTTTTCTCCATGGCGCTGAAGCTTATTTCCGGTATCTATTATACTTACAATTTCTATGGGAACATCCCGGCGACGTTCCTGCTGTTCATCCTCGGCACGAAGAGCGGCGACATCGGCGCGTATCTGACCGGATCGCTGTGTAACGCGATCACGCATGGTAAAAACCATAAACTCGTCCCGTCCATCAGCCCTGCGAAATCCTGGGAAGGCCTTGTCGGCGGACTCATCTTCTCCGTGGCGGTCACGCTCGTTATTTACACTGTCTTTTCCAACAAACGGAACGGCTACGAATGGTGGGACGGCTACGGATATTTCAAGATGACCGTGATCGGCATCCTGCTGTTCTTCGGCGGAATGGTGGGCGACCTGGCGGAATCCAGCCTGAAACGTACCTGCGAAGTGAAGGACTCCGGTCATTTTCTGCCGGGGATCGGCGGACTTTTCGACCTTGTTGACAGCCTGATCGTCAATTCCTTCGTATTCTACTTCATTCTGTTCTTTTTGAACGCGCAGTGACCATCCGCTTCCAAGGAGGGCGTTTCCCATGAAAAAGCTTCCCGATACGCAGGAAAACAGGATCATGAACGAAATACTCGAGGGGTCCTGCCGCAATCCGCACGATTTCCTCGGCATGCATCAGGTCCCGGACGGGATTGCGGTCCGCGTGTATGATCCCGAGGCGGAGTCCGTTAGCGTCATCGCCGGAAACAAACGGCATCCGATGACGAAGGAAAAGGAACAGGGGATTTTCACGTATGTCTTTCCAAGGAGAAAAAAGCTCTTTGCATACGAGGTCGAAAAGAAATACGCGGAGAGCACATTCACTTCGCCCGACCCGTATTGCTTCCTGCCTACGCTCGGCGAGATGGACATCTACCTTTTCAATCAGGGGGAACACCAGCGCGTCTATGATGTGATGGGAGCGCATGTCCGGAACCTCGGCGGAGTCGAGGGTGTTTCGTTTGCGGTCTGGGCACCGAACGCTCGGCGCGTTTCCGTGGTCGGCGACTTCAACTGCTGGGACGGGCGGCGCCATCCGATGCGCATGCTGGGACTTTCCGGCATCTGGGAACTTTTCATTCCCGGCATGAAACCCGGAGATGTGTACAAGTTCGAGGTGAAGGGGTCGGACGGGTCCATCGTCCTGAAACTCGACCCGTATGCACACCGTACGGAGCTGCGCCCGAACAACGCCGGCATCGTCCCGCAGGCGGAGCCTTTCCAGTGGACGGACGACGCCTGGATGAAGAGGCGCGCCGCCACGAATCCGCTTGAAAGCCCTATGAACATCTATGAGGTGCACCTCGGCACGTGGGGCGGACCTGGCCTGAAGCTTCCCGAGGTAAAGGAAACGTTCAACAATTACCGCGAACTTGCCGTGGCGCTGGCCGATTACGTGCAGAAAATGGGCTATACGCATGTGGAGCTGCTCCCCGTGATGGAGCATCCGCTGGACCAGTCGTGGGGCTACCAGGTAACCGGGTTCTATGCGCCGACCGCGCGGTACGGATCGCCGGAGGATTTCGCCTGGTTCATGAACTACATGCACGAGCATGGCATCGGCGTTTTCCTGGACTGGGTCCCGGCGCATTTCCCGCGTGACACTTTTTCGCTCGGGCGGTTCGACGGCACGGCGCTTTACGAGCACGCCGACCCGCGCAAGGGCGAGCAGAAGGACTGGGGGACCTACATCTTCAACTTCGGTCGGAACGAGGTGCGGCAGTTCCTGATCGGCAGCGCATTGTTCTGGCTGGACCGGTACCATGCCGACGGCCTCCGCGTGGATGCGGTCGCCTCCATGCTTTATCTCAACTACTCGCGCAACGACGGCGAATGGATCCCGAACCAGTACGGCGGCTGCGAAAACCTCGAGGCCATCGCATTCATCCGCCACCTGAACGAGCTCGCGCACAAGCTGTATCCCGGCATCTCCATGATCGCCGAGGAATCCACGTCCTGGCCCGGCGTCTCCCGTCCGATCTACGTCGGCGGCCTCGGATTTACGTTCAAATGGAACATGGGCTGGATGCATGACACGCTCGACTATTTCAAGCTGGACCCGATCTACCGCAGCTACCATCACGGCCAGCTCGCGTTCTCCATCTGCTACGCGTTCTCCGAAAACTTCATCCTGCCGCTCAGCCACGACGAGGTCGTGCACGGCAAGCTTTCCCTCTTCGGCCGCATGTCCGGCGACTACGTGCAGAAATTCGCCAATCTGCGCGCGATGTACGTCCTGATGGCCACCCACCCGGGCAAAAAGCTCATCTTCATGGGCGGCGAGTTCGCGCAGGTGATCGAGTGGAACTGCAACAACCAGTCGGTCGACTGGCTCCTCCTCAAGTATCCCGCCCACGACTCCATCCGCCGCATGACCGCCGAACTGAACAGGTTCTACCTCGGCCAGCCGGCACTGTGGGAGGACGACTTCACGCCGAACGGGTTCCAGTGGCTGGACGGAGGCGACTTCAAGCAGTCGGTCTATTCCTTCATCCGCTGGGACAAAAAGCGCAAGTCGCCGCTCGTCGTGATCCTGAACCTGACCCCGGTCGTGCGAGACGATTTCAACATCGGCGTCCCGCTTCCCGGCGAATGGGTCGAAGTGTTCAACTCCGACCGCGAGGAGTACGGCGGGACCGGGCTGCTGAACGGACAGAAGATGGTCTCGTCGCCCGGCGAATGCCATGGCCAGCAGCAGTTCATCACGCTCCGTCTGCCATGGCTCGGCGCCGTCGTCCTGGCCCCGAAATCCGCCGCGAAAAAGGCAAAATGATCGTATTCCCTGCAGTGTGGCAGAGGAGGCGGAATCAATATGATTCCGAAGATATGCCATATAGGTCCGATACGACCTGTTTGTCCTGTTCGACAGATCCGTGTCATCCGAAAACCATCCGCCTTTTTCACTGCGGAAAATCCGCATTTTTCGGGAAACGCATCTTGTTTATTTGGAAAAAGGGTGTATATTATAGTTTTACGCATACAATTTTAGCTTCAACATAAACAGAAAGTTCTGAACATGGCAAACACTCCCTTTGTCGTTTTCGCGCAGGATGCGAACGGTTCCGTCAGCGCAACTTCCGCCGTCTCTCCCGTTGAGACCACTGCCACAACCGTCCAGGCCGGCGAGGCCGCTCCTGAAAACGGACAGCAGCAGGCTCCGCCCCCGTCCGCCAATATGATGATGGTCCCGCTCATCATCGTGATCGCCGTAATGATCGCGATTTCGATCCGTACCAGCAGCAAGGAAAAGAAGAAACGCGAGGAAATGATGAATTCGATCCGCAAGGGCACGAAGATCATGACCAGCGGCGGCATCATCGGCGAGATCGCCGAAGTCCAGAAGGACCAGTTCATGCTGAAGGTCGCGAACAACGTCCAGATCGCCATTTCCCGCTCTGCCGTCGCGCAGGTCATCCAGCCTGCCGCGGGTGCCGACGACAAGAAAGCCGAGGTGACGAAGAAATGAAGAGCAGCAAGAGCACTTTTGCCATTTACTGCGTGTTCGCGCTGGCCGTGATCGCAGTCTTCGTCGCGGCTATGTTCCCGCTCAAGCAGAGCGATTTCTACGAGACGTTCTACAAACTGCTCGCGAATCCCGCCGATCCGACCATCCAGAAAGTGGTCGAGCGTGCGAAAGCCCTGCAGGAGGAGTACAAGATCAAGTACCTGTATCCCTCCACCGCCCTCGAAGCCGCGGCGCGTGAGATCCGGATGCCGCTGGAAGACGGATCCTCCGCCCTCAATGTCGACCTCGTCCATTTCGTGAAGCCGAACATCGTGAAGGCGCAGAAGCTCCAGAACAACGGCGACGTGATTTCCTTGGTCCGCAAGAACGCCTCCGGCGCGATCCGCCTCGGCATCGACCTCAACGGCGGCGCCGAGTTCCTCCTGCATCTGCAGGCCGACAAGGAGATGGACGGCGCGCAGTTCGATTCGTTCCGCGACAACGCCATCGAAACGCTCCGCAAGCGTCTGGAAGCCCAGAACTACTTCGAAACGGAAATCTCCCCTGCCGGCCAGGAATTCGTCTCCGTGCGTGTTCCGTCCGTCAACTCCGACGACCGCGCGAACCTGGAGAAGCTGATCCTCCGTTCCGCGAAACTTGAGTTCCGCCTGGTCCACCCGAACAACGACGTCGAGGTGGCGAAGTTCATGGCCTACCTCGAGCAGGGCGGCGATCCCGATTCCTATCCCGACACCCCGTCCGAGGCCGAATTCCTCTCCGAGGAGCGCCGCGACGGCAATAATCTGATCACGAACTACACCCTGGTCGAGACGACCGTCCAGATGGAAGGCGACAACATCAAGGATTCCTACGTGACCATGAACGAGTTCGGCCAGCGCGAGATCCTGCTGTTCTTCAACAACGCCGGCACCGTCCAGTTCGGCGAAGTCACCGGCAAGCACGTCGGCGAACGCCTCGCCATCGTGCTCGACGGCCAGCTCTACTCCGCGCCGACCCTGCTCTCCAAGATCGACGGCGGCACGGCCCGCATCACCGGCTCCTTCTCCCAGGAGGAGGCCAAGAGCGTGTCCGACGCCCTGAAGAGCGGCAGCCTGCCCTTCGTCATTACGATCGCGTCCCGTTCCGACATCGACGCCACGGTCGGCCAGGAGACCATCCGCAAGAGTATCTACAGCGGCATCCTCGGCACGGCACTCGTCATGATCTTCATGCTCATCTACTACCGCCTCGCCGGCCTCGTGGCGAACATCTCCCTGATCGTGAACACGGGCGTGCTGCTCGGTGCCATGGCGGCGTTCGATGTGACCCTGACGCTCCCCGGCATCGCCGGCATCATCCTGACGCTCGGCATGGCCGTCGACGCCAACGTCCTGATCTACGAACGCATCCGCGAGGAACAGGATGCAGGCAAGTCGCTTGAATACGCCGTGAAGACCGGTTTCGACCGCGCCTTCTCCGCGATTTTCGACTCGAACGTGACGACGCTCTTCACGGGCGCCATCCTCTACTGGCAGGGCACCGGCGCCATCAAGGGCTTTGCCATGACGCTGGTCATCGGTATCTTCACCACCATGTTCTCGGCGGTCTTCCTGTCCCGCCTGCTCTTCGAGTTCTTCCTGATGCTCCCGCTGAAGCTGAAGAAGATCAACATGATGATGTTCCTGCCGCATCCGCATTTCGACTTCATCAAGTTCCGTTTCGTCGGATTCGGCATTTCCGCCTTCCTGATCCTCCTCTCGCTCGTCACGATCTTCGTGCGCGGCCGCGATGCCCTCAGCATCGACTTTACGGGCGGCACCCAGCTGATCGTCAGTTATGTCCCGAAGGACAAGACCATGGAACAGATCCCCGCCGACGACATCGAAAAAGTCCTGGAGAAGGAAGGCTACGACGCCAAGGCGACCTACAAGAAGATCACCGACGAAGACAACGTCGAAGGCAAGAGTGTGCTGGAGCTCGTCGTGCGCGACCGCGGCACCGGCACGGTGTCCCAGGAGAACGCCGAAACATTGATCCGGAAGCTTGACGAAGCCTATCCCGATGTGGAGCTCACCAAGCTCTCCGAGTCCACACTCGGCGCACTGATCGGCGCGGCGTTCACGCGCTCCGCCATCAAGGCCCTCATCTGCGCCATGATCGGCATGATCATCTACATGGTCATCCGCTTCCAGTTCTCCTACTCCATCGCGGCGAACATCGCCCTGATCCACGACGTGATCGTGGCGACGGGCCTGTATCTCCTCTTCGGCGGCCAGATCTCGCTGCAGGTCGTGGCCTCGCTGCTGACCCTCATCGGCTACTCGGTCAACGACACCATCGTGATCTTCGACCGCCAGCGCGAAAATCTCCGCACGGGCAAAGGCATGACCTACTTCCAGATCGTCGACCGAAGCCTGAACCAGACCCTGGCGCGTACCATCCTGACCTCCGTCTGCGTCATGCTGGTCCTGATCTGCCAGCTGATCTTCGGCGGCGACGGCATCCGCGACTTCGTGGCGGTCATCCTGATCGGCAACGTGGCCGGCTGCTATTCCTCCATCTTCGTCTCCCCGATGATCACCGCCTACTGGCACAAGGAAGAACGCAACATCTCCTCCGAGCGCCCGGTCGAATCCGGCGATGACAGGGACGAGGCGGTCAAAGCCTGACCTTCTTCGAAACGATCCCGCAAGACGGCATGCCTTTTCCGGTGTGCCGTCTTTTTTTGCTGCGCCTCTTCAGGGCGGTGGCGATCTTGCGGTCTTTTCCGCGCAAATCGCGCTTTTGCACGACTTTTTTGCCGCGATTCGCGCGGGCGCGCTTGCATATCTTCATTTACAGGGCTATATTATATTAATATTTTCCAAATTGCACGGTTCAAACAGGTTCTTTTATGCGCGAAACATTTCTGCCCTTCTCCAAACCCTCGATCGAGGAATGGGAGATTTCCGAGGTCGCCAAAGTGCTGCGTTCCGGCTGGATCACCACCGGCCCGAAGAACGCCGAATTCGAAAAAGCGTTCTGCGCCTACACCGGCGCGAAATACGCGATTCCGCTGACATCCGAAACGGCGGTGATGCAGGTACTCTTCCGTGCCCTTGATCTGAAACCCGGGGACGAGGTCATCACCCCGTCCATGACGTGGGTCTCCCTGCCGAACATCGTGTCCCTCTACGGCGCGAAACCTGTCTTCGTCGACTGCGACCGCGACACGCTCATGGTCACCCCGGAGGCGATCGAGGCGACGATCACGCCCAATACGAAAGCCATCGTCCCGGTCCATTTCGCCGGCGGCGTGCTGGAGCTCGACCGGATCCGCGCCATCGCGGAAAAGCACGGCGTCGTGCTCATCGAGGACGCCGCGCACGCACTTGGCGCCGAGTTCAAGGGCGAACGCATCGGCAAACACGGCAATGTGATGTTCTCGTTCCACCCGATCAAGAACATTACCACGGGCGAGGGCGGTATGTTCGCCACGGACGACGCGGCGCTCGCCGACCGCGTCCGCAGCCTCAAGTTCCACGGACTCGGCGTGGACGCCTACGACCGCCAGACCATGGGACGCGCCCCCCAGGCGCAGGTGGTCGAGCCCGGATTCAAGTTCAACATGCCCGACATGCAGGCGGTCCTGGGCGTGACCCAGCTCACCCGTGTGGACCGCATGAACGCCGAACGCGGGCGTCTCGCCAGGCTTTACCGCGCCCGCCTCGCGGACATCCCCGAGCTGATCCCGCTTGCGCAGCCCGCCTACGACTACAAGGACTCCTACCACCTCTTCGTCGTGCGCCTGGACATCGAAAAGGTCGGCATCACGCGCGACGACTTCATGGCCGAGCTCAAAAAGCGCAACATCGGCACCGGGCTGCATTTCCGCTGCGTCCACGGCCAGAAATACTACCGCGAGGCGTGCCCCGTCCCGGCGGGCGCCCTGCCGAATACCGAGTGGAACAGCGAACGCATCTTCTCGCTGCCGTTCTTCCCCGGCATGTCCGACGCCGACGTCGACGACGTGATCGACACCTGCAAAGAGATCCTGGCGAGGTAAGGCAAGCATGGCGGGCGGGTTTGACTTGATGCGGTTTCAGAAGTGCAGCGACACGCTGATCCCTGAAATGCGCAGAAACTGGAAGTGGATCGTCTTCTGGGTCTTCGCCTGCTTTGTGATGTTCTTCTGCCTCGGCATCTACCCGTCCATCCGCTCGGAGGCCCGCTGGTTCGAGGTCGTCCGCGAAATGCTCCTGACCGGCGACTGGCTCCACCCGCGCATCAACGGCCAGCCGTATTTCGACAAGCCGCTCGTCAGCTACTGGTTCGCCGCGGTCGTCTCGAAGCTCGCCGGCGGGCACGTGACCGAACTTTCCGTCCGCCTCCCGAGCACGCTTTTCGCACTGGCCGGGCTCGCCTGCATCATCTCCGTCGCCCGCAAGTTCTATTCGGAGCGCACGGCATATCTGGCGGGCTGGCTTCTGCTCTCGACCTATTCCTTCATCGTCTGGGGCCGCCTCGCCGAGGCCGACATGGAGCAGACGGTCTTTATCATCATCGCCGTGACGGTATACCTGCACCACCGGGAGACGGCATCCTTCTGGGCGTATTTCGCGTTCTGGGGCTGCTGTGCGGTCGGGGCGCAGACCAAGGGTTTGCCCGCGTTCGTCATTCCGCCCGTGCTGGCGCTGATCGACTGCGCCGTCCGGAGATCGTTCCGGGTGCACCTGAACTGGAAATTCTTCCTCGCGCTGTTTCTCGGCGGGCTCTGTGTGTACGCCGTGCCGTTCGTGCTGGAGGCCCTGACCTCGGACCACTACGGCGCGAGC
Organism: Lentisphaeria bacterium; assembly: GCA_017541665.1. Taxonomy (GTDB): domain Bacteria; phylum Verrucomicrobiota; class Lentisphaeria; order Victivallales; family UBA1829; genus UBA1732. The sequence goes on from JAFXYP010000058.1 coordinate 25,563, forward strand.
GGCATCGTGCTGGTGTTCCGCGAGAACCTGATGCGCGTGTTCAACCCGTGGGACCACAACAAGGACCCGTTCTACGCGTATTTCTATTATCTGCCGCGCCTGCTGATCCCGTGGACGCCGTTCTTCATTTTCGCCATGATCGACTATGTCTGTGATTTCATCCGTACCGTTGCGAAGCAAGGCACTTCTTCCGTGGAGGACTTGTCCTCCCGTGCCGTTGCGAAGCAAGGCACTTCTTCCGTGGAGGAGGACTTGTCCTCCCGTGCCGTTGCGAAGCAAGGCACTTCTTCCGTGGAGGACTTGTCCTCCCGCCGCAAATCGCAGTCGCCGGACAAACTGTGGCTTTTCGTCTCCATCGTGTTCATCTTCGTGCTGTTCTCCGCCTCGCGGTCGCGCCGTTCGTACTACATCCTGCCGGTCGTGCCGTGGTGCATCCTCTTCACGGCCGCGTGGTTCTCCGAACCGTGCGAAAGCTGGTTGCCCCTGCGGAAGCTCACCGACAGGTTTTTCCGGCTCGTGGACGTTCTGATGCCGGTGGCGGCGGGACTCCTCGTGCTCGTTTCCGTCGGGGCGGGGATATTCCTGATCTATGCGGTCCTGTCCGGCGCCGAGCAGAAACTGTTTCCCTCCATGTCTGCCCAAACCCTGGTGGACCTGAATGCGTTTACGGCTTTCATCGCCCTGTACGCATTTCTTGCCGGGATTTTCTGGCTGATTTTCTGGCGGCGTTCGCGGAGAAAACTTCTGCGCGAGGGCGTGGAAGGCGCGTTCGCACCGTCCGCCGACCCGCTGAACCGCGTGGTCCCGCTCGTTGCGTTCGTGCTTTTCACGGTCTTCTCGGTCGTGATCCCCTCGCTGAGCGAGACGGAGTCGTTCGAGTCGACGGCGCCGTTCCTCCGCAGGACCGGTTCCACCCTGAAATCGATCCTGGCGAAGGACCCGGATTTCCTGAACCGCACGGCGTTCTTCGGTTCGGTCGGCGGCGCGGAACTGGCGTACTACATGGACCTTCCGGCGCCGATCCGCGCGTTCTCCCTGGAAAAGCTGGACGACACCAACCGGACGTTCACGGATGACACGGTCGACATCCAGGGGCCGGACGAGTTCCGGGTGTTCCTGGCAGACGTCCTGAAATCCGGCGGCATGGTGATCACGCGCGGCGACTGGGTGGCCGAACTGAAGGAATCCGAGGAGGGGCGGGAGCTGCTGGCTATGCTTCAGGACGAGGAGATGGTCCTCCTCACCTCGCCGAGGAACATCATGCAGGAGCAAAAACTCAAAAAGCTGCGGAAGAAATCCGGCTGGCCGGACGACCCCGCACTGATGCGCAAATACAAAAAACTGGACACGAAACGCGTGTACGTTTACTATCATCTTTCCGAATCCATCGCGCAGCCCGCCGAGGCGGACGCCGCAGAAGGGACCCCGCAACCATGACCTCACCCGAAATCGAACTTTCCCTCGTCATTCCGGTCTACAACGAGGAGGAAAATCTGACCGAGCTCATCGCCCGCACGACCGCGGCCTGCGACAAGCTCGACTGCACGACCGAGATCATCCTGGTGGACGACGGCAGCGCCGACCGCAGCATGGAGATGATCATCGAGGCGTCGAAGAAGGACCCGCGCATCGTGGGCGTGATCCTGACCTCGAACTTCGGCCAGCACGCCGCCGTGACCGCCGGATTCCAGACCTCCCGCGGCAAGTACGTCGTCACGCTCGACGCCGACCTGCAGAACCCGCCGGAGGAAATCCACAAGCTCCTGGAGAAGCTGCGCGAGGGCTACGACGTGGTCGGCTCCATCCGCGAGAACCGCAAGGACACGTTGTTCCGCAAGGCCGGCTCGAAGATGGTCAACCTCATGGTCCGCAAGCTCTGCAACGGCAAGACCATGACCGACTACGGCTGCATGCTCCGCGGCTACAGCCGCAACGTCGTGGACGCGGTCCTGCTGTGCCATGAGAACGGCAAGTTCATCCCGATGCTCGCGATGTCCTACGCGCGCAAGTCCGTCGAGGTGCATGTGAAGCACGCGGAGCGCGCCGCGGGCGAATCCAAATACAGCGTAATGAAGCTGATCGCGCTTCAGTACGACCTGCTGACCGGCACCAGCACGTTCCCGCTGAGGCTGCTGACTTTCTTCGGGTTCGCCATCGGCTTTTTCGGCGTCATTTTCGGCCTTTTCATCTTCGTCCGCTCCCAGCTGGACAAGGACTGGGGCGCGTACGGCACGTTCGCGCTTTTCGCCATCGTCTTCATCCTGATCGGCGGCCAGTTCGCATCCATGGGGCTTCTGGGCGAGTACATTGGCAAGATCCACCTGAACTCGCGCGCCCGCCCTCAATTCTTCATCGAATCGATTCATCGTCTGAACAATACTCAACCAAAAGAACAGGAGTGACATCGCATGAAAGCTGTCGTCTTCGCCTACAACAACATCGGATGCATCGGCATCGAACAGCTCGTCAAGGCCGGCGTGACCGTCCAGGCCGTTTTTACCCACGCCGACGACCCCAATGAAAACCTCTGGTTCCGGTCCGTCGCCGAAACCGCCGCTGCCCTCGGCATCCCGGTCTTTGCGCCGGAAGACGTGAACCACCCGCTCTGGGCCGGGCGCATCAAAAAGATGGCCCCGGATTTCATCTTCTCGTTCTACTACCGCAAGGTCATCGGCAAGGACATCATCGCCATTCCGAAGAAGGGCGCGTTCAACCTTCACGGCTCGCTTCTCCCGAAATACCGCGGATGCGCCCCGTTGAACTGGGCCGTCATCAACGGCGAGAAGGAATCCGGCGTGACGCTCCACAAGATGACCGCGAAGGTCGACGCCGGCGACATCGTGGCGCAGGAGAAGTTCGCGATTGCCGATTCCGACACGGCGAAGGATGCCCACCTGAAGGCCGCCGCCGCCGCGGAAAAGATGCTCAAGAAAGTTCTGCCCTCCGTGCTTGCGGGCAAGGCGAAGGCCAAAAAGCAGGATGAGAAGCAGGCCACGTATTTCGGCCGCCGCCGTCCCGCGGACGGTCTCATCGACTGGACGAAGGATGCCGTTTCCGTCCGCAACCTCGTGCGCGGCGTGACCCGTCCCTTCCCCGGCGCATTTACGTTCATCGCCGCCCAGAAATACTTCATCTGGGACGTTTCCGTCGTGCCGCTGAAGAAGAAGGCTCCGGCGGGCACCATCGTCTCCACCGCTCCGTTCGTGATCGCCTGCGGCAAGGGCGCCGTGCAGGTGAACTTCGCGCAGAAGGACGGCGGCCTGTACACGACCGGCGAACAGCTCGCCGCGGACAGCCGCTTTACCCCGAAAATGATCCTGACCAATTCCCCGATCGTCGGCCCGAAGCGCAAGAAAAGCGTGCTGATCCTGGGCGTGAACGGCTTCATCGGCAGCGCCATCAGCCAGCGCCTGCTGGACGACGGCAACTACGAGGTGTACGGCATGGACCTCCGCAGCGGCTACATCACCGACCTGCTGTCCAACCCGGATTTCCACTTCTTCGAGGGCGACGTGCAGATCAACCACGAGTGGATCGAGTACCACGTCCGCAAGTGCGACGTGGTGCTGCCGCTGGTCGCCATCGCCACCCCGATCGAATACACGCGCAACCCGCTCCGCGTCTTCGAGCTCGACTTCGAGGAGAACCTGAAGATCGTCCGCTACTGCGCCAAGTACAACAAGCGCATCATCTTCCCCTCCACCTCCGAAGTCTACGCCATGTGCGACGACGAGAACTTCGACGAAGACAACTCCCGCCTCATCCTCGGCCCGATCCGCATGCAGCGCTGGATCTACTCCTGCAGCAAGCAGATGCTCGACCGCGTGATCTGGGCGTACGGCTCCACGCGCGGCCTCAAGTTCACCCTCTTCCGCCCGTTCAACTGGATGGGCCCGAAGCTCGACTCCCTCTCCTCCGCCCGCATCGGCAGCTCCCGCGCCATCACCCAGCTCATCCTGAACCTGGTCCAGGGCAACCCGATCCTGCTCATCGACGGCGGCGCGCAGAAACGCTGCTTCACGCACGTGACCGACGGCATCGAGTGCCTCTTCCGCATCATCGAGAACAAGGACGGCCTCTGCGACGGCAAGATCATCAATATCGGCAACCCGGACAACGAAGCCAGCATCAAGGAGCTCGCCGAGATCCTCGTCGAACTCTTCAACGAGCATCCGCTCCGCAAGAAATTCCCGCCGTTCGCCGGCTGCAAGGAAGTCGAAAGCGGCACGTTCTACGGCGCGGGCTACCAGGATTGCCAGCACCGCAAGCCCAGCATCCGCAACGCCATGAAATATTGCGGCTGGAAGCCCGTCGTGCCCC
>JAFXYP010000059.1 GCA_017541665.1 Lentisphaeria bacterium
CAGTGCGACCACGACCGATACCAGCTCCACGCTCAGCTCGATTCTCGCTCTTCTCGGCGGCTCCGGCACGACCATCAGCACGGACAGCAGTGCGACCACGACAACCGATACAAGTTCCGCCCTGAGCTCCATTCTCGGCTTGCTCGGCGGCTCGGGCACGACGTCCAATACAAGCTCCGCGCTCAGCTCGATCCTCGGTCTTCTCGGCGGCACCGGCACGACCATCAGCACGGACAGCAGTGCGACCACGACGACCGACACGACTTCCGCTCTGAGCTCCATTCTCGGCTTGCTCGGCGGCTCGGGCACGACCCTCAGCGTGGACGGCGATACGTCCTCCGTCGATCTTTCCGCGTTGCAGGACCTTCTGGACAAGCTGACGGACGGCAAGGCCAAGCTGAAGATCGAAATCACGCTGACGACGGACGAAGGCTCGTCTTCCTTCCAGTACGACGGACTTCTTTCCAACTTCATTCCAACCGTGACGATGGATGCAGCCAGCCTTGTTTCCTCGAATGCGGTCCCCGCGCCGGAGATGACCGTGTGCAGCAGTAATGTGGACGCAGAGTATCCCGTGCTGGAAGCCACGCAAACGGCATTGATCCTGAGCTGGGGCGAAGAGAAAGCCGCCGCCGAACAGGGATACTGGGTCGAAATCTCCCGCGGCAATGCGTTCGATGACGCAGTCCGCGTTTTCACCACAGGCACTTCGTTCGATGTCGACGGCAGCGACGGGGCATTCTCCTGCCGTGCGGCGTTGCGGAACGGCTCGTTCGAGACGGATGCCGTGGCGTGGACGGCGGAAAACACCGTGCCGCGTCAGATCGTATCCAACGGAAACGGTCTTGCGGACGTCTTCTTCGCATCTCCCGTGAACGGGGAAGTCTGGCGCACGAATTTCAAGGCCGGCAATGACCTGACGGGGGAGACCGTCGGGATCGCGGGCAAGAACCGCATCCGCGACACGTTCTCCGGCTCGGCTTCGGATGCCAATATCCTGTACCTCACCGACTCGGCAAACGGCGATGCCCTCTTCATGGACGACATCTACTCCGAATTCGGCGCGGGCGCCCGCCTCAGCCTGATCCGGGAGATCCGCTCCGGCGCGGGCAATGACGTGATCGACATGACCAGCGGACGCTACAGCAGTGCCGCCCTCGCGGGCATGACGGTCCGCGGCGGTTCCGGCGACGATGTCCTGTGGGGCTCCGACGGCGGCAACATGCTGTTCGGCGACGATGGCAACGACCGCATTTCCGGCGGTTCCGGCAGCGATATCATCGCGGGCGGTTCCGGCAACGACGTCCTGAACGGCGGCGGCGGATCCGACCTCTTTACGTTCGGTGAAAACTGGGGCGACGACGTGGTCTCCCAGATCAACGGCGGTTCCATCGCGCTCTGGTTTGCCGAGGATGAATCGGCGATCACGGCCGAGGAACTGGACGGAAATGTCATCTTCCGCAGCGCGACGTCGTCCGTCACGGTCGAGAATTCCGCCCTCGCCGGTCTGGAAGTGCATTTCGGCAGCGACCAGTCCGTGTGCTTCACCGGGCTTACCGCCGCCGGGGCGTTCCTGGGCAGCACGGCGGTATCCGTGTTCGAGACACAGACCGCACGGGCGCACGGGATTCTGGCATCCCTCTGAGCCGCGCTTTCCCTGAAAAACCTCCTTCCCGCCGAATTGCTCTGCCGCGGGAAAAACAAAAAAGAACCGCAGGAGTTTTGCCAACTTCTGCGGTTCTGCCGTTTCAAAAATGGGGTGGGAGACGGGACTCGAACCCGCGACATTCTGAGCCACAGTCAGACGCTCCACCAACTGAGCTACACCCACCACAAACTGTGTTAAATAATATAGCATCGAATCAGGATGTTTTCAAATGCAAAACGCCAAAAAACGCGAAAAACGTATGCTTTTTGACCGTACGCCGGTCTGTTTTTCACGTGTCTCCGTTGCTGCGCGCATTTCCTCGCGCAACGCCCGTTCCATTTTGCGAAAAAATGCGCATCGGGATTTGACTTTCCGTGTTCGTAATGGTATATTCCATTGGAATAACTGGAAGAAAAAATGATCGGTCAGGGACGTTTCCCCTTTTTCCGAACACCCGGAGTGCGATATGCTGAAACCATTTATGTTTTTTTTGCTGACGCTGATTGCCCTGTTCCCGCTTTCCGTGCGTCTTCCGGCGCAGGCGAAGGAGGATGCAGCTTCTGCTTATGCGAAGTGCGCGCATTGCCGGAAGGAGGGGTTCGTTTCGGCCCGGGCGAAGAATGGCGCGGGGAAGCTGATGCCGCTCTGCTACGAATGCGCGTCGCTGCCCCGGTGTTCCTTCTGCCAGATGCCGGCCGATGTGGATTCCGGCGGAGGGGACCGTCTCTGCCGGGAATGCGCCGCGGATACCATCAAGGAGAACGCCGAGGCGGAAAAGGTGATGAAGGACGTCCGCCAGGTGCTTTCCACGAAATTCAAAATGACGTCCAAGCATAAGATAACCTACGGGCTCGGCTCACGCAGGGACCTCAACCTCGAGGCCGACGGCGAACACAACGAGCTCGGCTGGTTCGATCCGAAGATCATCCGGAACAAGCCGCAGTACACGATCCGCATCCTGACCGGGCTTCCGCGCGACGTCTTCCGCTCGGTCGGCGCGCACGAGCTGGCGCACGACTGGATGGACGAGACGCTCCCGCACCTCATGGACAAGCCGGAGATACGCGAAGGCTTCGCCGAATTCGTCGCCTGGCTGTTCTCGGAGGCCGAGGGGAACAAGCGGATGATGGAATACACCGAAAGCCGTACCGATGAGGTGTATGGCGGCGGATTCCGCAAAGTGCGCGCGATGATGGGCGACGCGAAGACGGCCGCGGAATGGAAGAGCATCCTGTTGAAGGAGTTCCCTCTGAAGGGGAAGAAATCCGGCAATTGAACCTGTGTTTCTGCCGAAGACGGCGATTGCGGATTTGCCGGCAGTGCGGTTTTTCATAAAAAACATCGCACCGCATTTGACAATCCCTGTCTTCCATGCTATATTCTTGTTCAATATGAACCGATAACGGAGTTCCGGACCCCTGATGCTCAAGAGCTTTTTCAGTCTGTTTCTGGCGTTATGCCTTTCCTGCCTGCTTTGCGGCAGTCTGTTCGCCGCGAAGCGGAACACCATGACCTGCGACTGGTGCGGCAAGAAGATCGCGTCCGACGCGTCGTTCCTGCGGTCCGAGGACAAGAATTTCTGCAACGAGAAATGCTTCAACCAGTATGTGGAATCGCTCCTGCCGGTCTGCGACGTCTGCGGCAAACGCTTCAAGTCGGGATTCACCAGCGAGGGCAAGAATTTCTGTTCGAAATCCTGCCTGGAGACCACGTTCCGCGAATGCGTCCACTGCCATCGGCGCGAGCCGAAGGGCTACCTGGTCGGCGACGATATTTTCCTCTGCGAGTATTGCAGGGAGCTTCCCGCCTGCGCCAGCTGCATGATGCCGCTGGACAGGTTCGCGAAGGACCTCGACGACGGCCGCAGTCTCTGCCGCGACTGCGCGCGCGACGGCATTTTCACGGTCTCCGAAATGAAGTCGCTCATGGCCTCGCTCCGGCAGGAACTCGCGGACAGGTTCAAGATGAGCACGGACCATACCATCGAATATGAACTCTGCAACCGCACCGAACTCAAAAAGGAATCCGCCGGCGACGGCGAACACGAGCTCGGGCTTTTCATCTTCAACCGGCACACGCTCACTTTTTTCAGCCGTACCATCCACAACCGTGATGAGTTTCGCATTCTGGTCCTGAACGGCCAGCCGCCGGATATCTTCCGCGGTGTCGGGGCGCATGAGCTCGCCCACGACTGGATGCAGGAGAACCTGCCGCACATCGACGATCCGCAGATACGCGAGGGGTTCGCCGAGTTCGTCTCCTGGGCATATGCCAAAGCCGAAAAGCTGGACCGTGTCACGTGGCGCATCGAACAGAACACCGATCAGGTTTACGGCGACGGGTTCCGCAAGGTGCGCGACATGATGGGTGACGCCCGCACGGCCTCCGAGTGGAAGAAGATCCTGCTGAAAGCCTGTCCCGTGCCGTCCGCATCGGGGAAATGAGGCCGGTTCGACGCTATGAATATCCTGCCTGTTCTCGTGACGGTCGCCGTACTCGTCATCTTCCCCGCCTTCATCTTTTATCTGTTCGTTCGCGCCGTTCGCGATCCTGCGACGCGCTGGTGGGGCATCGTGATCCTGCTCTCCATCCTCACCTGCTACTGCACGACGATGGTCGGCGTCGCCGGGCTCATCGTCGGCGGCAACGCCACCGGTTCCGTCGCGCTGGAACAGCGTTACTGCGGGGAGTTCCGCGAGGCGCTGGAGCAGGCGGAGACGCTGCCGGAGGCGTTTGCACGCATGGATGCCGCCGCCGCTTCCGACGCGTATCAGATCCGGGAACCGGACAAGAATCTGCGCTTCCGTTACGTCTGGCTGCTCGGCGGATGCTTCCTCTTCGCGGGCGCGAACCTGATGATGTTCGGCCCGGGCCGGCGCGAGAAGCGCCACCCCGCCGACTGCATCTTCATGACCGTGGCGGCGCTGATCGTCTTCCTGACCGGGATCTGGCAGATCGCCTGGGGCAACGGCTATGCGTTTCAGGCGAGAGCCTACCGCGGAGTCCTGACCACATGGCATGAAAAGATCAACCTGGACGGGATCCATGAGACGAACGCGGAGATAGCGGCGAAGCTCGGCACCGACGGCGTACGGGGACTGAACGGGCTCTGGCGGCTGTTCCTCGAGCTCTCCGGCGAGAAGCCGCGCGGCGTCCCGACGGGAAATGAGAAGCAGCCGGATGCGGATGCTCCGGCGGAAGAAGACTCCAAAACTGGACCCGGCGTCGCCATCATCGGCGGCGCGGACGGACCGACGGCGGTCTTCATCAGCTCGGAACTTCAAAAGAAACTGGACAATGCTCCGGCCGGCGGCGAGGCGGAAACGGCATCTGCCGCCGGAAACGAAAAAGAAGCGGATCCCGCGGGCGCGGATTGAGGTTACGACAGGCGGTTTTTGAAGTCGTCGTAGCCGAAGGCTTTGATCAGTTTGAACTCGCCGGTGTCCGGGTCGAACGTCGCGATCGAGGGCAGGGCGAGGCCGTTGAACGTATTTGTCTTCACCATGGTGTACAGCGCCATGTCCAGAAATTCCACCCGGTCGCCGACCTTCAGCGGCGCGGGGAACGAATAATCCCCGATCACGTCGCCCGCGAGGCAGGAATGTCCCGCCAGACGGTATTCGTACGGATGCACGCCCGGTTCGGCGGCTCCGTTCACCGGCGGCGTGTACGGCATTTCGATCACGTCCGGCATGTGCGCCTCCGCCGAGACGTCCAGAATGGCTATGTCTCCGTCATTCTGCACGATGTCGAGTACGGTTCCGAAGAGCGAACCGGCGTTCAGCACGACCGCCTCGCCGGGCTCCAGGTACACGGTCAGGTGCGGATGGCGGGCGCGGAATTCGGTCAGGATGCGCACGAGGCGTTCGAGGTCGTACCCCGGACGCGTGATGTGGTGGCCGCCGCCGAAGTTCACCCACCGCATGCCGCCGAGCAGGTCGCCGAAATGCTCCTCGAACGCCGCCATGGTGCGTTCCAGCGCGTCCGAATCCTGTTCGCACAGCGTGTGGAAGTGCAGCCCGCTGATGCCGTCCAGCGACTCCCCTGCGAACGCCGCCCGCTTGATGCCGAGGCGCGATTTCGGGGCACACGGCGAATAGATCTCGCACACCGCCTCGCCGTGTTCCGGGTTCACGCGCAGGCCGAACTTCACGCGCCAGGCGGCCTCTTTCGTGAGCTCGCGGAACCGCCGCCACTGGCTGAACGAATTGAACACGACCGTGGTGCAGTAGCGGAGCAATTCGCGCAGGTCGGATTCCGAGTACGCTGCCGCGAATCCGTGCGTCTCTTTGCCGAATTCCTCGCGCCCCAGCCGCGCCTCGTGCGGCGAGCTCGCGCAAGTGCCGTCCAGCACGGCGGAGATCAGCGGGTACACGGCGAACATGGAGAACGCCTTTTGCGCGAGCAGGATCTTAACCCCGGCGCGCCGGCGGACGCCATTCAGGATCTCCAGGTTGCGGCGCAGGGCGGCGAGGTCGACGACGAAACACGGGGTCGAGGGGATGTTCGGATCAAGGTTTTTCATGGCGGGCGTTGTTCAATCGTTTTCAGGCGGCGGGTTCCATGTGATTTCAAATAAGCTGTTTTGTCTAAGATACATCTTAAACGGAGGAAAAGCAAGTCCCGTACGGCCGATTATACGTCTTTTTTTCCGTTTCAACTTGCTTTTTTGCATTTTCGGGGGTAAAGTATTATTTCCACTTTTTTGAAGTCGGGGTATAGCTCAGTCTGGTAGAGCGCGTGCTTTGGGAGCATGAGGTCGCAGGTCCGAGTCCTGTTGCCCCGACCATTTTTTTCTTTGCATTTCGACGGATGCCGGGTCTTGCTCGGTCTTTCGTTCGGTCATGCACGGGAAGTGTGCACTTCCTCGCTCTCTCCGGTCGCAAGCCCGGCCTCCGCGCAAACTGCTACGCAAAACGGGAAACGGAAGGAATGGCGGCAAACAGCATTATTTCAGTAGTTTTTTCGACGAAAACTGCATTTTTGATATTTGTATTTTGCTGTTTGGAAGATATATTAAAAAAAAAGAGTCAAAGAGGGGCCATTCTGGTTGAATAATCCATGAACAGTGTCATTGCAAAATGGAAGTTGTCCGGGATGCCGGTCTTCTGGCTGGCCGTTATTCTATTGATCGCCGTGGCGGGGACATGCTCCATTGTCGGGCCTGTGCATTATGCCCGGGCGAAGAAGCGTGTGGAACCGGAAGTTGCCATTCATCCGATAAATGCCTTTGAAAAAACGCTTCGCGTCGTCGGAGACGTGGACTACAAACCGTTTTCCTACATCCACCACAACGAGTCCGAACCGCACGGATATGATGTCGAACTGGTCTCCGAGCTTGCCAACCGCATGGGAGTCAATCTGGATCTGCAGCTTATAGAATGGCAGGACGCCGTGAACCGGATGCAGAAAAGGGAAGCGGACCTGATTATCGGCTGCGACTGGCAGGATGCGTCCGTCATGGAATGCCGCTTCACGATTCCGACCTTCGAGGAAAAGTTTGTGGCGTTTGAACTGGAGCCGAGCGACTCGTTCAGCGACCTGTACAAAAAAAAGATCGCGGTCATCGAGGGGTGCGGCTTGAAGGATACGCTGATGCATTACCAGCTGTGGCCGAACTGCAAGGAATACGATGCGGTGACGGATTGCGTCCAGGCGGTCCTCGACGGAGAATGCGACTGTTTCATCGCACACCACACCATTGGTGAAGTCAGCCTTCAGACGCTTGGCAAAGACGGGAAACGTTTCCGCGGACGGATGGATATCGCGAGCGGGCAGATGTGCTTCGGCATTGCGGCGGACGATCCCGGATTGTTCGAGAAAGTCAACGAGACCCTGCTGGCAATGCGTGCCGATGGCACGATGGACGACCTGGCCGGGAAATGGCTGGAACGGTTTGACGTGGACGTTACCATGGTTGAATACATGCGGAAACATCCGTTTATCCTTTTCCTGATCGCGGACCTGTTGCTGGCCGTGGTCGTAGTGTTCCTCGTGATGAACCATTTCCTGATCAAGATTCGCAAGGAAAAGGACCGTGCGATCGCCGCGGAACGTTCCAAAAGCTTTTTCTTCTCCACCGTCAGCCATGATATCCGTACCCCGCTCAACGCGATCATCGGGTTTTCCGAACTGCTGAAAAACGGCATTGAGGATAAGGAGGAACGGAAGCAGGCTCTGAACGCCATTACGACGAGCGGGCAGACGCTGCTCGACCTGATCAACGATGTGCTCGACCTTTCCAAACTCGACGCGGGCAAGATCATCTTCTCTTCGGAACTGACCGACTTCAACCGCCTGGCATCCGGTGTCATGCATTCCTTCGACGTCTCTGTCTCGGGCGGGGACGTGAAGCTCGAAGAGGACGTCCCCCCGATTCCGTTTCTGTACATAGATCCGCACCGCATCCGCCAGATCCTGTTCAACCTTATCGGCAACGCCGTCAAGTTCACGGAGCACGGCAAGATCGTCCTGTCCGCTTCGTTTGTGGAGAACTCCGCCCATGATGAAACAGGCTGTCTGACTTTCTCCGTTTCCGATACCGGATGCGGGATCGCCGAGGAGGACCAGGAAAACATTCTGAAGCCGTTTGTGCAGGCAAAGAGTTCCAAGGCGGTCATGGGAACCGGACTGGGACTGTCGATCTGCTGTCAGCTGGCGGAACGCATGGGCGGCAAGCTGTCTTTGAAATCCGTTCCGGGGCAGGGGGCGACCTTTACGGTTACGTTCCCGAATGTGCGTTTCTCCACGAAGGAAAAGCCCGTCGAAACAACCGGGCGGATCCAGCTCCAACCGGCGCAGGACGGCGCACCGGCGGAACCGAAGAAGACTCCGCGCATTCTGATCGTGGACGACGTAGCTGTGAACATGAAGGTGATCCAGTCGATGCTGCGACGGCTGGGGATGACGGACGTCATCACGGCGGGAAACGGCGCGGAAGCGCTGGATGTGCTTCAAAACGACGAGACGGTCGAGATCGTCCTGACCGATATGTGGATGCCGGTCATGAACGGGGAGGAGCTGATCCGCGAAATCCGGCAGAGGGAGCAATGGAAAGACCTTCGTGTCTATGCCGTGACCGCCGACGTCGAAACGCAGAAGACGTACAAGGACTCTGGTTTCACCGGTATCCTGCTGAAGCCGATCAGGCTCAGCCAGCTTCAGTCGATCATCGGGTGACCGCGGCTTTCAGCCGTCAGTCGTGTCCCGGCGCGGTCAGGACGACGGTGGTGTACTTTTTCATCGGGATCGTGAACGACGTGGCTTCCTTCCCCTCGTACACCATCGGGGTCCGCGTGCGGAGTTTCAGCTCGCAGTCGCGCTCCACATAGAATTCCGCCCGGGTGAGCCGTCCTTGTTTCCATTCCGCGGAAACGACGAACCCGCCGTAGGCGCGGAGTCCGCCGAACGAGCCGTCGGGCCACTCGGGGAGGTCGACCGGGAGCAGGAAGATGCCGCCGGAATCGTTCTGCAGGAGCATTTCGCAGATCGCGCCGACGATCCCGAGGTTGCCGTCGATCTGGAACGGCGGATGCGTGGTGAAGAGATTTTCGAGCGTGTTGTAACGCAGCAGGCTGTTGACCATTTCGGTGGCCTGTTTCCCGTCGCCCAGACGCGCCCACAGCGCCGCCCGCCAGGGCCAGGTCCACGAACGCCGGGAGTCTCCGGTCAGCGCGCGTCCCTCGAGCGATACACGGGCGGCCTTGAAAAGTTCGGGCGTCTTCACGGCGTCGATGGAGCTGCCGGGATACACGGCGAAGAGGTGCGAGGTATGGCGGTGGTCGTCGCCCTTCCGGTCGCGGTCGGTCTCCCATTCCTGAAGCTGGCCCCAGGAGCCGATCCTGTTTCCGAGCAGATGTTCCCGGATTTCGGCGGCGCGTTTCGTGTCGTCGTTGTCGATCCCGAGCTCGCGGGCGATGTCGAGATACTGGTCGAAGAACTCCGCCACGATCTGCTGGTCGTGCGTCACGCCGTCCTCGGTCGGGCCGTGTTCGGGCGACCACCCCTGCGGGACGACGTATGTGCCGTCGGCGCGCTTTTTCAGGCGCTCGAACCAGAACCGCGCCACGCCCTGATAGTACGGCCACGCGGTGCCCTTCAGAAAATTACGGTCGCAGCTGTACTGCCAGTGCCGGTAGAAATGCTGCGCGATCCACGCGGAGCTCGGCCAGTTCCAGCGCCAGCCGCCCGCGCCGAAGATGTTCAGACTGGTGCGGAACGTGAAGCCGGTGTCCTGCAACTTTGCAGACGGCAACATGAGTAAGCTGGTCACGGTCGCGTTTTCGTCTCCAAGTTCACGGGCCGTATCCGCTTTCGCCCCCAGCACGACTCTGCTGTGGATGTCGAAGAATCTGAGGAGTGCCTCGTGGCATTCGCCGAGGTCGGCGGGCTCAGCGCCCCAGTAGTTCATCTGGATGTTGATGTTCGTGTGGTAGTCGCTGTGCCAGGCGGGCGTGTTGCTGTTGTTCCAGATCCCCTGCAGGTTCGCGGGGAGCGAATTGCGCTGGCTGCTCGAGACCAGCAGATAGCGGCCGTACTGGAACATCAGCGCGACCAGGCCGGGGTCGGTTTTCCCCTCACGGCAGCGTTTTACGCGTTCGGCGAGCGTGAGCTTCTCCAGCTCGGGATCGCCGCCGAAGTCGACCGTTACGCTGCCGACCGCTCCCCGGAAATAAGTGGTATGAGAACTCTTGAGGTCTTTGAATGGTTTCTTTTCCGCTTCGCTGATCCTTTTTTCAGTCTGTTCCAGGCGTTCACTGCCTACAGAAAAGACGTACGACGACACGCTGTAGGCGGATTCCGCGGCGAGCAGGACCGTGAGTTCGCGGCAATTCTTGAACTCGATGCCGTCTTCCGCCGACCGGATCCATCCATCCCCGAGGACCTTCATCCGGACCGCATAGTTCAATCCTCTTGTGTCGTCGAACTTGTGGTCGAGGTAGTGCGTCACCACGTTCTGATCCTTGAATTCGAACGGGATTACGCCGTCGAAAGCGGCGCCGTTCCCCTGATATTTCGTCGTGCGTGGAGCCCAGGAGAGGATTTTGGATCCGCTGTCGTACAGTCCGTCCCAGAACATCCTGCCCGAGGCGAGCTGGATGCCCTCGCGTCCGTCACGGTACGCGACCCGGCCGGAAACGGGCGTTTCGGAGCTCATATGATACACGAGCACGTTGTCCGCGTTGATGCAGCTCGCGAACGCCTCGCGTGTCTGCTTTTTGCCGTCGACCTCGAATTCGACGGTGTGGACGCCGGCGGTGATGTTGAGAGCGCGGCTGTAGTTCTTCACCTCGGATTCGTTGATGCCGTCATACTTCACCTTCATCGTGCCGAGCGGCAGATAGCAGCCCATTTCCGCGTAATTCGCGTCGGGATTGTCGTTTTTCGGGGGATTGCCGTTGCCGCTCCACAGAGAATCGAGATTCAGCTGGAGTTCGTCCTCCACGATGCCGCCGTTGAGCATCGCCCCGAGCGAACCGTTGCCGATCGGGAAATACTGCGACTCCCAGTCCTTCGCGGGGGCGTCCTGCCGGAGCAGGAGGTCTTTCTTCTGCCTGTTCGGGCGGTAGATCAGGTCGCTCGCCGTGACGGCGGAGAGAACGGCAAGGAATGCGAACGCGGCAAGCAGTGTCTTTTTCATGGTTCTATTACCTTGTCATTTGACTCAGTCAGCGGGAGACAGCCATGTTCCGGCGTGCATATGGGTTTTCCTGTCTGTGCTTCGATTTCCTTTCGTGTTTCTCCCGCGATTTCCCCTCCTTTTCGTGCAATTTGCGCACTTTCCTGAAACCCTTGTGGATTCCTTTCTTTGGAAAGCTCTGTCGTGGTCGCCTCGGCAAGCATGTTGAGAATCAGTTCCAAGTTGCTCATGTTGTCCCGGAGATTCTCTTTGTGGAGCCCTTTCAAATCCTTATATTCACGGGTTGTCATGCCGGACCATGCTTTGGAGATGATGTCGGTAAGCGTGGCATATTCAAATCCATGTTTTATACCGCGCTGTTCCCATTCATCAGTCAAGTCTTTGCGAACTTCAATGGATTTCAGACGCTGGTTGATCCAACTTTCCGAATAACCTTTTTTCCTGTAAGTGAAGAGCGCCCGAGAGATGGCAAGTTCCGGGTCTTCGATTTCCTCCAGGCGTTCCCTGCCGACTTCCGCCAACCATTGCTTGAGCGGTTCGGCCTTCGGAGACGGGATGGATTGAATGATCCGCAGGAGCATTTCCGCATCAGCGACATCCGTCATCCTTCTTTTCCCGTCCTGTGCAGGCAGTTTCAACCTGTTACAATTTGTAACGGTTTCACAACCCTCTTGGATCAAGCGACTTTTGAGGACGCGCCAATAATTGGATGCACGTTGAACGTCCGGCTGGTCGGTCAGGATGCCGACAACATCCACAATGGAATAATACCATGTTTCTGTTTCATTGTCCCAGGCGGAGCGGATGCGGTTATGCTCGAAAACTTTGATTGCATCGTATTGCGTCATTGTCATTTCCCCCTGACAAATGAAGATTATTAAGAGATGAAAAGGTTATCTTTCAGCAGACCAAGGCATGATTTACAAAGAAATATACTATCCATGCGGGAAAAATCAAGAAGCGGATGAATATTATCGAAACATTATCATACAAAAAAAACGCGCCCGGGGCGGAAACTCCGGACGCGTGAAGTTCATTCTGATACTTCGGGACGCTGCTTATTCGTCTTCTTCGGAATCGTCGTGGAACTTGCTGATGATGTCGTTCATGACGTTCGGCGGGACGGTCTCGTAGCGCGCGAAATCGACTTCGTAGGAGCCCTGGCCCTGGGTCATGGAGCGGAGCTCGGTGGCGAACTTCTGGATTTCGGCTTCGGGGACCTCGGCCTCGAGGACCTGGAGTCCGTCCTGCATGCTCATGCCGAGGATGCGGCCGCGCTTGTGGTTGAGCGCGCCGTTGACGTCGCCGGTGAAGGCGTCGGGGATCATGACCTTGATGTCCATGATGGGCTCGAGCAGAGCCGGGCGGGACTTCGCCATGGCGTCCTTGAAGGCGCGGCGGGTGGCGATCTTGAACGCCATTTCGGAGGAGTCGACTTCGTGGTACTTGCCGTCGAACACGGTCACGCGCATGTTTTCGACCACGCAGCCTGCGAGCGGGCCGCGTTCCATGGCCTCGTGGATGCCCTTTTCGACCGCGGGGATGAAGTTCTTCGGGATGGCGCCGCCGACGATGGCGTTGACGAATTCATAGCCGCCCTCGAAGGGTTCCATGCGGAGGTGCACTTCGGCGAACTGGCCGTGGCCGCCGGACTGCTTTTTGTGGCGGTAGGCGGCTTCGCCGCGGCCCTGGATGGTCTCGCGATAGGCGATCTTCGGGAGCTCGAGGCGGACGTCGACCTTGGCGGTGGCCTTGAGGTTCTTGATGGCGATGTTGATGTGCTGTTCGCCCATGCCCTTCAGCAGGGATTCGTGGGTCTCGTCGTTGCGCTCGATGTAGAGGGTCGGGTCGCATTCGGAGAGGCGCTGGAGGCCCTGGATGATCTTGTCTTCGTCGCCGCTCTTGGTGGCGTACAGGGCGAAGGAGATGACGGGCTTCGGATAGACCTGGCGCGGCATGGCGTGGTTGTCCTTGGTGGCGCCGAGGGTGTCGCCGGTGGTGGTGTTTTTCAGCTTGGCGACGCCGACGATGCAGCCGGGGCAGACTTCCTCGACCGGGATCTGGGTCTTGCCCTGGAGCAGGACGAGCTGGCCGACGCGTTCCTTGG
>JAFXYP010000060.1 GCA_017541665.1 Lentisphaeria bacterium
GGGCGGCATGGGCGGCTTCGGCGGCGGCATGGGCGGCTTCCCCGGCTTCGGTGGCGGCGCTCCTGCCGGTGCGGCTCCTGCCGGCGGCGCTCCTGCGGGCGGTGCGGCAGCGGCTCCCGCGGGCGGCAATCGTCCTGCCGGCGGCATGGGCGGCGGCGGCATGAGCATCAACATTGAGTTCTATGCTCCCGAAGACGACAAGGATGCCATGGCCAACGTCCAGAAGTAATCCTCTGTTCATCTGAAGGGAACCGATGAATTCGTGTTCCCTGAACAGCATACCGGGACCCGGACCGATCCTTTTTCAGGGATTTTCCGGGTCCCTTTCTTGTTTTGCCGGAGTTGACTGGAAGCAATGGAAAAAGCGGTAACTAACGTTTTTTTGTCTCTTCCGGTCAAAAAAAAACGAAAAAAAGAAGAAAAAGGGGTTGATATCGGAGAAAACCGTAGATATATTTCAATTGCTTAATTAATCATCCACAAATCGAGAAGTGACCCGCCCTATGAGAAAAGCACCGTCCGGAGTCAAGAGAATCCGCGTCATGCCCAATGTGCTTGACGTGTACCTTCATCCCTTCCAGGGAGACGTTTCGAGCTGCCGCCAGCACGTGCACCCCGACGAATACGAATGGTTTTACTGCTGCAAAGGGGGCGGCATCCAGGCCGTGGGGCAGTGGCACCGCCGCGTCGAGGTCGGCGACCTCCTGCTGATCCCGCCCGGGCAGCCGCATGTCTTCTGCGCTTCGGAATCGGGCTGCCGGACTGCCGTGCTGATGCAGTCCGTGCGGTATTGCCTCGGGGATACCGCTGCCGCATCCGAGGCGTCGTTCCTGATGGACCACCTCACCCGGTTTGTGGAGAAAAACGGCTATCTGCTGCCATTGTCCGAGGCGGACAGCAGGACCAGCGGCGAGATCCTGCACCGCATCATGGACCTGCAGAAGAAGCCCGCGTTCGGCAACGCCCTGCGGATCAATTCCCTGCTCGGCAGCCTGCTGGAGATCGGGTTCCATCTGCCGGAACCGCTTCGCGGACCGGTCTCGGCCGACACGGGCGACCCGGAACGCCGCATCTCCGAACTCCTGTTCTATCTGGACAGCATGTACATCCGGCCCGTCACGGTCGAAGAGGCGCTGCGGATCACCCGGATGAGCCGCAGCGCGTTCCACGTTCATTTCCAGGAGGCGACGGGACTGACGTTCTGCCAGTACCTGAACGACCTTCGGCTGGCGACGGCCGACCACCTGATCGCGGAAGGCGTCCCGCCCGACGAGGCCGCGAAACGGAGCGGGTTCACGAGCCGGAGCAACTACTACCAGCAACGCCGGAACCGCCGCAGGGCGGATGCGTAGCGGATTGAGCTTGAGCGGGCGTGCTTCCCCCGGAAAAAACGTGCATGAAAAAGGACGGTCCCGATGAACTCGGAACCGTCCTGAATCGTTTCGGCTTGTTTGAGCTTGCGATTTCAGCTCAGAAGCGGCGCGGGCCGCGCGGGCGGTCTTCTTTGGGGCGCGCCTCGTTGACACGGACGTTGCGGCCGCCGATCGGCTGCCCGTCGAGTCCGGCGATGGCCGCCTTGGCCTCCTCATCGTTGTTCATGTCGACGAAGCCGAAGCCTTT
Organism: Lentisphaeria bacterium; assembly: GCA_017541665.1. GTDB lineage: Bacteria > Verrucomicrobiota > Lentisphaeria > Victivallales > UBA1829 > UBA1732. The sequence continues at coordinate 1,621 of JAFXYP010000060.1, forward strand.
GGAGCGTCCGGTTTCGCGGTCCATGATGACGGTCGCCGATTCCACGGCGCCGAACGCCTCGAACGCGGCCTTGAGTTCGTCGTTTGTGGTTGCGAATGCGAGATTGCCCACATACAGTCTCATTGTGGTGTTGTCCTTTCGCGGTTATACCGCTTCAAATAATCTGGCGGGACGAACCTTTTCGGGCTTGCTGCCTGAAATTCAGTGCGATGGTGACGGCACAACCGAATGCCCCGGAACGACCCGCTGAAGAGGACTTCAACCTGAATTGCTTGCGCATCATCCGAACAGTATATCCTAAACAGTCCCGCACGGTTGAGCAGGATGGATCCCGTGATCCACTCCGTTGTGCGTTCTGTCGCAAGATTTTCAATACCATACACCGCGGAAGATTAAAAGTCAAGCGAAAAAATAACCCAAAACTATAAAATAATAAAAAATCTTCCTTCCGCGGCGGGCTTCCGGCACGCGGAGGCACGGGAAAATGCAGGAACGGTCTTGACGTTTCGCGCGCGAGGCTGTATATTAATCACGCATGTTCGAGTAAAACAAAATAAAGAGTCCGGCGGCCCGCGAACGGGCTTCCTTCCGCAAGCCCGCCAGCAGAAGCCGCCGGACAGGAGACGATCGTTTTCATGAATGATTTCCCGTGTACGATCCTCCGGTGCGGTGTCCTGCATGGGGCATACCGCCGGATCGTGTTCCGTGCGCCGCACGTGACGGCCGAGGCGAAGCCGGGCCAGTTCGTGCATGTCCGCATCGGCGAGGCGCTCGACCACATCCTGCGTCGTCCGTTCAGCATCTGCGACGCGGACACCGCGACGGGCGAGCTGACGCTGGTGTTCAAGGTCGTGGGAGCCGGGACGGAGCGCCTGGCGCAGATGAAGCCGGGCGAATCCTGCCGGATCCTCGGCCCGCTCGGCACGAGTTACACCGTGCCGGACGAAAACACGTTCCCCGTGATCGCGGCGGGCGGCTACGGTTCGGCTTCGACGCTGTTCCTGGCGAAGAAGTCGCCGCGCCCGGGCATCCTGTTCCTCGGCGCACGCACGGAGTCCGACTTCATCCTGATCGACGAATACAAGGCGCTCGGCTGGCGCGTGGAGACCGCCACGAACGACGGATCGAGCGGGTTCAAGGGATTTGTGACGGAGCTCATGGAAGCGCGCAAAAGCGACTTCCCGGCGGGCTCCATGGTGTACGGCTGCGGCCCTGCGCCGATGCTGTACGCGCTGGCGAAGACCGCCGACAAGCTCGGATTGAAGTGCGAGGTCAGCATGGACCAGCATATGGGCTGCGGCGTTGGCGCGTGCTTTGCCTGCGTCATCAAGGTCGTGGACAAGTCCTCGCCGGACGGCTGGCGGTATTCGCGCAGCTGCAGGGAAGGCGTGGTCTACCCCGCGCAGGAGGTGTACTGTGGCTGATCTGAACGTCAAACTCGGTCCGCTCTCGCTGAAGAACCCGGTCATGACCGCGTCCGGCACGTTCGGATACGGCGAGGAATACGAGGAGTTTTTCCCGCCTGAGAAGCTCGGCGCGGTGGTCGTGAAGGGCATCGCGCCGTGGCCGTCGCACGGCAATCCGACGCCGCGCGTGGCGGAGGTGACGGGCGGCATGCTGAACGCCATCGGGCTCCAGGGGCCGGGCATCGACGCTTTCCTGACAGGGGAGCATTATCTGCCGCGCCTGAAGAAGACGAAGGCGACCGTGATCGTGAACATCTGGGGCAAGAAGCCTGAGGACTACGCATATGTGGCGGAACGGCTCGAGGCGGAAAGGGATTTCATCGCCGCGCTCGAGATCAACGTGTCGTGCCCGAACGTGAAGGAGGGCGGGCTGTCGTTCGGCACCGACCCGAAGGCGCTCGCCGGGGTCGTCGCCGCCGTCCGCAAAGCCACGAGCATCCCGCTCATCACCAAGCTCAGCCCGAACGTCTCCCGCATCGCGGATTTCGCGCTCGCCGCGCAGGACGCCGGCAGCGACATCCTGAGCCTCATCAACACCATTCCCGCCATGGCAATCGACGTGGAGACGCGCCGTCCGAAGATCGCGAACGTCACCGGCGGCATGAGCGGCCCCGCGGTCAAGCCGGTCGCCATCAAGCTCGTCTACGAGGCGTCGAAGGCCGTCTCCATCCCGATCATCGGCATGGGCGGCATCATGAACGGCCTTGATGCCGTGGAATTCCTGCTCGCAGGAGCATCTGCAGTGGCGGTCGGCACGGCCATTTTCGCCGACCCGCGCGCCCCGCTCCGCGTGATCGGGGAACTGGAAGCCTACCTGGATTCGCACGGGATCGCCTCCGTGTCGGAGCTGGTCGGGCAGGTCCGGCTGGACTGAGCGGAAAGGAACGCAGCGCATGGACTACATCACGCAGATCCAGGAGATCGCGCGGCTCGCAGGGGCCGAGGCGATGAAATATTTCAACCACATCAAGGAGAACGCCGTCTCCTGTAAGGGTACGCCGAAGGACATCGTGTCCACCGCCGACAAGGCTGTCGAGACGCTGATCGCCGAGGAGGTCCGGAAACGTTTTCCCGGGCATGGCATGTTCGGCGAGGAATACGGCCGCCGCGAACAGGATTCGCCGTTCTGCTGGGTGGTCGATCCGATCGACGGCACGCAGTCGTTCGTGCACGGGCATCCGTTCTTCTGCATCTCAATCGCGCTGAAGGAAAACGGCATGACGATCGCGGGCTGCGTCTTCGCGCCCCGCCTCAATATGATGTTTTCCGCCGAACGGGGCAAGGGCGCGTTCGAGGACGGCCGCCCGATCCATGTGTCCGGGTGCGACAAGCTCTCCTCGGCGGTCGTCGCCACCGGGTTCGCATGCCTGCGCGCCGGACTGAAGAAAAACAACATGCCGATCATCGACCGCGTGTTTCCCATCGCTCAGGACATCAAGCGCTGCGGTTCTGCCGCGCTCGACCTCTGCTTCGTGGCGGCGGGCCGCGTGGACGTGTATTGGGAGATCGCATTGAAGGAATACGACGTGGCCGCCGGTGCTCTGATTGCGTCCGAGGCCGGAGCAGCCGTGCTCGACATGAACGGCGGCACGAACTGGCCGTCGGAGGGCATCCTCTGCACGAACGCGCCGCTTGTCCCGGTCATGCTGGAGCATTTCCGCGAGGCGCTCGGAACCATCGACCCGTCCTAAAACTTTTTCGAAACGGAGAACCGACTATGACAGACGAAGAAAAGACCGCAACTGCGGCGGAAAATGAGAATCGGGCGGAAAACAGCGCCGCATCCGCGGAATCCGCCGCTGCGGACAACGGAGGCAATTTCGGCGACGCGGACAATTTCGGCGGGGACGTGGAGCCAGCCGCCGATTTCGAGGATAATTTCGGGCTCGGCGATCAGATGCAGTCCATGGGGCGAATCCCCACCGCGCCGTCCTCGGTGAAGAAAAAGGAGCCGGCATCCCCTGTGACGCCGCGGCAGGAACCGTCCGAACCGATGCCGCCCGAACCGGAGCCGGGATTGTCGGCGGCCGGGAATTTCGATGACGACGCTGCGGAACCCGAGGCGGATCCCAACAGCCTCTCGGTGTCCGGGAACTTCGACGACGAGGTCTCCGGGATGGAGGATTCCGGCGGCCTCACAGTGTCCGGGGAGAATTCCGGCGACATCACCATATCCGTCAACGGAAGCCAGGAAGACGGCAATGTGGTCCAGCCGAAACAGAAGAAAACGCGCGAGGAGGACCTTTTCGACCGGTTCCAGCTGGTGCACATGCCGGCCGACCTCTGCAGATATGCCGGATGGTTCCACCTGTACATGGGGGAACATCCCGACGCATTGGAGAAACTGGAGCCTCTGCTCTGCGACGAGGCGAGCGTGGAGGCGGTGCGCCTGGGGCTGAAGCGCCTGGCGGTGTTTCCCCCGCCCGAATTCCAGCCGTCGGTCTTCCTGTTCCCGTACGGGATGATGACCGAGGAAGAACGGAACGACCTGCGGGCGCACATGAAGAACTATCCCGAATACGCGAAGCTGGCGAAGGGCGAATATCCGTATTTCGATCCGCCGCAGTTCTACTACCGCCACGGCGCGATCTACCTGGATCCCGCCGTCACGGCCCGTCTGGAGGGCGGCGTCTTCTACCAGTGCGGCGCGTACTGCGGCGCATCCCTGATCGCGATGAGCCAGTACAAGCCTTCGATGATGTACGGATTCGAACCGTCCACGGGGAATTCGGTGTATCTGGCGTCGAACGTCGCGCGCGCAAAGATCAAGAATGTGGAGATGTACAAGGTTTGCATCGGCGACCGTCCGGGAAAAGCCACCGTGCCGGACCGGGACAAGGAAGGCAAGCCGTGCAAGACGGAGGTTCCGATCACGACCCTGGACATCTTCGAACAGAGAAAGGAAGTGAAGGGGCGCGTGGCATGGATCCAGGCGGATGTCGGCGGCATGAGCCTCCCCGTGGTGAAAGGCGCGGAACAGATGATCAAGCGGGACAAGCCCCTGATTACGGTCGCCATCTACCATAATCCCGAAGAGTTCTTCGAAATCGTGCCGCTCCTGCACGAATGGGTGCCGGAATACAAGTTCATGGTGCGCCGCTGCCAATGCAGCCCGAAGACCATCTACGACAAGATCACGCTGATCGCGTACGTGCCGTGATGCGATCCGGCGCTTCGGAATGAAAGAACTGCCCCGCCTCCCGAAAAGGACGCGGGGCTGTTTGCTTGTCGCGGAAACTATTTTCCCGAGGCGGAAGAATCACTTCGCGAGGGCGAGGATCACGACGCCGAGCAGGATCAGCGCCAGCGCGCATGCTTTCTTCCTGACATGGACATCGCGGAAATACCACGCGCCCGCCGTGAACGAGACGATGCAGCTGCACCGGCGCACCAGCGAGACGATGGAGATGTGGATGTCCGGCAGGCTGACCGCGTAGAAATACAGGAAGTCTGCGAGGATGAGCAGGATGCCCGTTAGCGGTATGGTCCAGCGCCAGATGAAACGGTGTTTCCGCCCGAAGCATTTCGCGCGGACCAGGCAGCCTGCGCCGAGGATGACGACCAGATCGACGGAGAACCAGAACTGGACCGTGCGCGGGGGAATGTGAAGCGAGTTCAGGAGATATTTGTCATAGAGCGCGGACGCCGCGCCGAGGAGCGTGCCGAGCAGGATCAGATGCACTTCGCGGGCGCGCCAGAAGGAAATGCCCTCGAGCTTGCCGAAGACGGAGAAAAGGTAATAGCCCGTGAAGATCAGGAGCATGGCGATGCCCTGCGGCACCGTCGGGACCTCGTGGAACAGCAGCAGTCCGCCGAGGAAAGTCCAGACCGGGCTGCTGGCGCGGATGGGGGCGGCGATGGAGATGGGCAGGTCGCGCATCGCGTAGTAGACGCACGTCCAGCTGGAGGAGACGAGCAGGGACTTGAGGACGATCAGCGTGAAATCGCGCCCGGAGCACCGGGCATCGTCAAGCGAACCGGTCCACAGGACGGTTGCGAGCAGGTAGAACGCCGAGCCGCAGAGTGTGGCGAAGAAAAGCACGTGCATTACGGAGTTTTTGTTGACGGCGTGCTTTTTGCAGAGGTCGTAGAACCCGAGCGCGAATGCGGAACCGAGGACGGGGAGAAGCCACGCAGGGAGGGAGACGGGCATGATCGGATCAGCTTTCTGGATTCAGCCGGGCGCGCGGTCATCCGAAAATGGATGCGATGTCCGGCGCGACGGACTGGATGTACTCCTTCGCCAGGGCCATGACGTCCTCGGGGTCGGCTGATGTGAGGGCGACTTTCGCGATGTGCTCCGAGTCGAGCATGGAGGTCTTGCGGATGACGCCGCGGATCTCCGCCAGGGCGTTTGGGCTCATGCTGAGCTCCAGCACGCCGAGTCCGAGCAGGATCGGGGTGAAGCGCGGGTCGGCGGCGATCTCGCCGCAGACGCAGACGGGGATGCGGTGCTTCTTCGCCGCCGCGACCGTGAGTCGGATCAGCTCCATGACGGCCGGATGGCTGGGACGGTAGAGATAGGCGACGCGTTCGTTCAGACGGTCGACCGCGAGCGTGTACTGAACCAGATCGTTGGACCCGATGCTGAAGAAATCGACCTTTGCGGCGAGCGCGTCGGCGATCAGGCATGCGGACGGGATCTCGATCATGGCGCCGATTCTGACCTTCGGGTCGAACGGGATATTATTGCCTTTCAGTTCCTCCATGACCTCGTCGCGGATGGCGAGGAGCTCCTCGATCTCGGAGAGGGAGGATACCATGGGGAACATGATGCGGAGGTCGCCTTCGACGCCGGCGCGGAGCAGGGCGCGGAGCTGGGTGCGGATGAGCTGGGGTTTCTCATGGCAGAGGCGGATTGCACGGAGCCCGAGGAACGGGTTCGGCTCGCGAATGGCGGAGGCCGAGGCGAAGTCGAGTTTGTCGCCGCCGAGGTCGACGGTGCGGATGGTGACCGAGCGTCCGTGCATGGCACGGAGCAGTTTGGAGTAGATCTGATACTGTGTTTCCTCGTCCGGCGCGACCGGCGTGTTCATGAAGAGGTATTCGGTACGGAACAGTCCGATGCCCTCGGCTCCGCACTGGGAGACCTGTTCCAGGTCGTCCGCGCCCTCGATGTTGGCGCAGAGTTTCACGCGGTATCCGTCGGTGGTCTCGGCCGCGCGGTCGCGTTCCTTCAGCAGGATGCTGTAGAGTTCGTCCTTGCGGCTGATCTTCTCTTTGTAGAACGCCAGCGTTTCGCGGCTGGGATTGCGGATGACCATGCCGAGGAATCCGTCCACGATGACTTCGTCCCCGTTCGCGAACTTGCCTGCGATGTTCCGCATGCCGACGACGGCGGGGATGCGCAGGGAACGTGCGAGGATGGATGTGTGGCAGGTGCGGCTCCCCGTTTCGATCGCGAATCCGAGGATGTTCTTCCGGTCGAGCATGGCGGTGTCGGAAGGAGTCAGGTCGTGCGCGATGACGACGGTGTTTTCCGGGAGATTGTCGAGCGAGGGGCCGCCGTCCTTGTCTCCGTTGAGGTTGCGGAGGATGCGGTTCGCGATGTCGCGGATGTCGCCGGCGCGTTCCTTGAGGTAGGTGTCATTCGTGCCGGAGATGGCGTTGAGGTAACGCTGGATGGTGAGCAGGAAGGAGGACTGCGCATTGCAGAGGCTGGTGCGGATGCGGGAGACGACTTCCTTGTGCAGGAGCTTGTCCTCTACGATCAGCAGATGGGCGTCGAATATTTTCGCGTCGCGTTTTTCGATGGTCCTCTGCATCTTTTTCTGCAGTGCCTTGATCTCGACTTTCGTCTTCTCGAGAGCCGACTGGAACCGCGCCACCTCGGCGTCGGCTTCGGACGCTTCGATCGGGATCGGGTCGATCTCGTTGAAGTCGGTGTGGGCCGCTCCGAAGACCAGCACACGTCCGCGGCAGATGCCCGGGGACGCGGGGAATCCGTGGAAGAGGACTTCCTTTTTTTCGACCGGATGCGGGGTGGCGGCCGTCCCGAGGGGATCGGTGGAGACGGAGTCGATCATTCGTCGAAGCCTCCTTCGATGAGTCTGGAAAGGGTCTCCATCGCCTTGTCGGCGTCACGTCCGCTGATCTCGAGGCGGATGCGCGTCCCCTGCGGTGCGGAGAGCATGAGCATGGACATTACGCTCCTGCCGTCGGCGATGTGCCCGGATTCGAGATTCGTGACGATGATCTCGGATTCGAAGTCGGCCGCGGCCTGCACGAAGACGGACGCAGGCCGTGCGTGGATCCCGAGGGGATTCCCGACGACAAAATCTTTCGTGAGTTTCTTTGAATCCATATCTTTGGTGCGGCCCTTTCCGAAATAGGCATAGTATATTAATATACACCTCTTTTGCCATTCATTCAAATCCCGCGCGGAAAAAAGATTAAAGAATAAACGAAAAAGGGAATAACGGTATGCGGGCGGGGAGGCGATTGCGGCAGTGCTTGAGGAACGCAGGGCGCCCCGGCACGACAATCTTTACAGTACACGTCCGGCGAGCCGAAACAAGGATGCTTTCCTGCCGTCTTTGTTTATCGGATGACGCTTTTGAGCTGTTCCAGCGTGACCGGCTTCAGGAGGATGCCGGTAAAACCGGATGCCTTGAACGTCTTCTGTGTTTCGACGTCGGCGGTCACGGCATAGACCGGCAGATCCTTCCAGTGTTCCCGACTCCGTATCTCGCGGATCAGGCCCTCGCCGTCCATGACGGGCATCCACATATCAGTCAGGACGAGGGTGATCCCGTCGTCCTGTTTCAGAAGCTCCAGGGCCTCAGCGCCATTTTCCGCCGTAATGATGTCCGTGACGTTCAGACGGCGCAGCATTGCCTTGATCACGCTCATGTTCAACGGTACATCGTCCACAATCAGGACGCGCGGGTCGTTTGCCGACAATTTCAATATTTCCTGCGCATTCTGTGCGGAGGAGGCGTCCGGCATTTCGACGTCCGTCTTTTCCTTCGTGGAAAATGCCACGCGCGGGAGCACGACGGTGAAAGTCGAACCTTTGCCTGGCGTGGATCGCAGTGTCAGTCTGCCGCCCATGCGTTCCGCCAGCTGACAGCAGATCGGCAGGCCCAGGCCGGTTCCTTTTGCGGCCCTGGCTGTTTTTGCCTGTACAAACGGTTTCAGGACGTTTTCCTGGTCTTCGGGCGCGATCCCGCACCCTGTGTCGGAGACGGAGATGGTCAGGCAGGCTGTCCTGGTATTGCCGTCCGTGTTCTCCTTGAAAACGATGCTCAGTGCGACTTTGCCGTGATCCGTGAACTTGACGGCGTTTCCGATGAGGTTGTAGAGGATCTGGCGGACCCGATGCGGATCGAGGTACAGGAGCGGCATCGGCTCGACATTTTCCTCCAGCGCCACATCACTGCCGGAAACGGCGAACTCGAACGAGGTCATTACTTCGTGTGCCAGGCTGTTCAGGTCGGTCAGTTCCAGCGTCAGTACGACCTTGCCCGCGCCGAGCTTGGAAAGGTCGAGCACGTCGTTGACCAGGTCGAGCAGAGTGCGTCCGCTCGTCGTGATGGCGTCGAGAGCGTGTTTTTTCTCCGTCTGGTCGGAGATGCCGTGCTTCAGAAGCTCCGAGAAGCCGATGATGGCGTTGAGCGGAGTGCGGATGTCGTGGCTGACCATGGAAAAGAACAGGTCTTTGGTGCGTTCAGCCTCGATCGCACGGTTCCTTTCCTCGCGGATCCGGATCAGGTAAAAATTCGTTATCAGGATCACGAGGAAAATGATCGCGAGAAGATTGATGGTCAAAAAAAGCGCGAACGGATGCCGACGCAGATAGTCGCCCGGTTCGATCTCCGTCTCGATCGGCTGGATCCATTTTTCGGCGAGTTTTTCCATGAATCCGTCGGTACGCATCGCCAGCAATGTCGCGTTGACTTCCAGATACAATTCCGGTTTGTTCAGCGCGATGCCGATGCTCATTTGGGCGCTTTCGATTTCCATGCGTCCCCGAACCTGTTTCCCCTCCTGTCCCAGTCTCCGGAGATACGTCTCGCCGACGGTCCGGTGAACGATGAAGCAGTCGCACTTTCTCTCAATGACCGAACGCACGCATTCCGTTGCAGACAGATACTCCACGCAGTTCGGTCCCAGCAGATAGCGAACCAGCGAATCTTCCAGTCCGAACCCTTCGATCAGGGCGATCTTCTTGCTGTAGAGAGTGTTGAACGACATATCGGGATCCCGCCCGAACGCCACGAATTTCTCCTCGAAAACCGGAACGGAGATATTGCAGTCTATGATCGCCATGTCCTGCCAGTCGAATCCCAGGATCAGGTCGGCCTCCCCGTTCCGCATGGATGCGATGGCTTCGTCCCAGGTCGTCAACTTCAGGTCGAGATCGTATTCGAGCCGGTTTGCCAGTTCCGCGATCAGCTCGATATTGTATCCGCGCGGTTCCGCGTTGTCTGGAAGACAGTAGGAAAAAGGCCTGTAGTCGCTGTCGCCGACGACGCGAAGTGTTTTCTTAAAGCTGTTTTTCGGGCGGATGGTCAATTCCGGTTCATTCCATTCCCCTGTTTTCGCATAGTACATCGGCAGGACGACCGACATCGCTCCCGTTATGATGGCGATGAAGATGACAACGGACCAGAAAAACAGTGTTTTGGATTGATTCAAATTGTTTATAAGGGTATTCATTTGAGATCAGTCCAAGTGTTTTCGGGATGAGTTGCCTGTTCGAAGAAAAAAAAACCGGAACGAAGCCGTAATGATTCATCCCGGGGTGGTGCAAGGTAATATGATCTGCGGTCTCTGCTTGAAAAAACAGACCGATTGAGCGTCAGGCGAAAACGGTCAGAA
>JAFXYP010000061.1 GCA_017541665.1 Lentisphaeria bacterium
ATGCAGGAAATGCTGCCGAAGACTTACAAGGAACTCGTCGGCATCCGCAACAAGCTTGAGCACCACTACCACGACATGCTCGACATCGAGTTCACCATCCAGGACAAGAAGCTCTTCATGCTCCAGTGCCGCGTCGGCAAGCGCACCGGCACCGCCGCCCTGAACATGGCCATGGACATGCTCAAAGAGCACCTCATCGACGAGAAGACCGCCGTCATGCGCGTCGCTCCCGCCCAGCTCGATGAACTCCTCCACCCGATCCTCGACCAGAAGGCCGAAAAGACCGCCAAGGTCATCGTGAAGGGCCTCCCCGCCGGTCCCGGCGGCGCGGTCGGACGCATCGTCTTCAATTCCGAGGACGCCATGGCATGCCACAAGAAGAAACTCGCCTGCATCATGGTCCGTGAAGAGACCAATCCGGAAGACGTCGACGGCATGCGCGCCGCCACCGGCATCCTGACCGCCCGCGGCGGCATGACCAGCCACGCGGCGCTCGTCTGCCGCGGCTGGGGCAAGTGCTGCATCGTCGGCGCCGCCGACATCCAGGTCGACGAAGTCAAGAAGATCCTCAAGATCGGCAAGCAGACGTTCAAGGAAGGCGACATGCTCAGCCTGAACGGCACCCGCGGCTATGTGTACGCCGGCGCCCTGAAGACCGTCGACTCCAGCGAAAACCAGATGCTCAAGAAGTTCATGAAGCTCGTCGACAAGTACAAAAAGCTCGGCGTCCGCGCCAATGCCGACACCGCCGAAGACGCCGCCAAGGCCCGCGCGTTCGGAGCCGAGGGCATCGGCCTCTTCCGCACCGAGCACATGTTCTACGGCGGCAACGAAAAACCGCTCTTCGCGCTCCGCAAGATGATCCTCAGCAGCACGCCCGAGGAACGCGTCAAGGCTCTCAACGAGCTCTTCCCCTACGTCAAGAAGGACGTCCTCGCCACCATGAAGGCCATGGAAGGACTCCCGGTGACCATCCGCTTCCTCGATCCGCCGCTGCACGAATTCGTCCCCCACACGAAGGAACAGCAGCTTGATCTCGCCAAGTCCATCGGCATCTCCCACGCGGAATTCCTGAAGCGCGCCGACGCGCTGAAGGAAAGCAACCCGATGATGGGCCACCGCGGCGTCCGCCTCGGCGTTACCTATCCCGAGATCACCGCCATGCAGGCGCGCGCCATCTTCGAGGCCGCCGCCGAGATCATCAAGAAGGACAAAAAGCCCTGCCACATTGAAATGATGATCCCCGTGACCTGCGATCCGAACGAACTCAAGGACCAGAAGAAGATCATCGACAAGGTCGCCGCGGAGATCGAGAAGAAGGAAAAGATCAGGAAGTTCGACTACATGGTCGGCACCATGATCGAGATCCCGCGCGCCGCCATCCTCGCAGGCAAGATGGCCGAGGAAGCCGAATTCTTCTCCTTCGGCACAAACGACCTCACCCAGATGACGTTTGGCTTCTCCCGCGACGACATCGGCGGATTCATCGGCGAATACCTCAACAAGGACATCATCCCCGCCGATCCCTTCCAGACCATCGACCGCGACGGCGTCGGCTGGATGATCCGCCATGCGGTCGAGGCCGGCCGCGCCACCCGCAAAAACCTGAAGGCCGGCATCTGCGGCGAACAGGGCGGCGAACCGAAGTCCGTGGAATTCTGCCACGAAGTCGGCCTGTCCTACGTCTCCTGCAGCACGTACCGCGTGCCCATCGCACGTCTGGCCGCCGCGCAGGCCGCCATCAAGTCCGAGCAGGCCGCAAAGGCCGCGAAGAAGGCGAAACGGAAATAATCCGTTCCTTTCCGAACTCACCGGGACGCCTGTTTCTTTCAGGCGTCCCGTTTTCATCTCACCCCCCTGCCCCGAATCAAGAAAAGCCCATGCAGTTCTCCGGCCATCCAGTCTCCTTCTTCTATCCCTGGCGGTTTGTCTCCCGCGAACTCTGCCGGTCCGTCATGGTCGATTTCCGCGACCACGGCGCGGACAGCCTCGTAATCGTGCAGGAATGGATGGAGCGCATCCTCAACGACCACGTGTTCTACCTGGATCTGCTCGAGATGGTGCGAGACGCCGGCATGAAGCTCTTCGAGGTGCATGCGCCGAACGGCCCGCACTGGGATCTCTCGTGCATCTTCGAGGGACGGCGCGGCCCGATGATCGACGGGCACAGACGCGCGCTGTGCTACGCGGCGGAAACCGGCTGCCGCACCTACACGATCCACATCGGCGCGGGGCAGTACAACCGGTTCCGCACCCCCGTGCGGACGATTCGCGAGGCCGCGCTCCGCACGCTCGACGAACTCGTCCCGCACGCGGAGAAGCTGGGCGTCGTGATCGCGGTGGAGAACAGCTTCGAGCCGCCGAATACGCCCGACGAGGTGCTGTTCCTGCTGGAACACTTCAACTCGCCCGCGCTCGGCTGCTGCTACGATGCCGGGCATGCGAACGTCATGGCGCCCGCGCCGGGCAAACGGCAGGAGCTCTACTGCTCCGTCATGAAGGAGATCTGGGACGGCCATGTGGTCGAATATCCGGACGCGCTGGACAGGCTCGCGCCGTGGGTCGTGACCGCACATCTGCATGACAACGACGGCTACCGGGATGCGCACGCCCTGCCCGGTTCCGGCACCGTGGACTGGCCGGTCATCCTCCCGAAACTCGCCGCCTGCCAGAAGCTGATCTCGGTGCAGTCGGAAGTCCATTGCGACCGCGCGGAAAACGAAGTCACGCCCGGCCGCATATGCCGGAAATTCGCAGAGCTTTTCGGCTGACAGAAAGCCGCATCATTCCGCCTCAACATCTCGCTGAGCAAGTTCAGCCGAATTCAGACATGCTCAGCCTTCCCAAGCCGAATTCAGACAAGTTCAAACAAGCTCAGTCGAGCTCACTTGCATTCAGTTACCCCCCCCTTCACGTTCCAGTTAAAATGACGTTTGGTTTAACTGGAACTTGCGTGTGTGCGCGTGAGATCGCGTGTAACCCGCTCTCCGATTCGTCGTCCCGGAGTTTTTTCGGTTTTTCCGCTGATTTTTTGCAGCTTTTTTTCAATTTCCGGCTTGACTTTTTCGCAAAACGGGGAAACAGTATTGGAAGCAAAATCTTTCCCCGTTCAAAAGAAAGGATTCCGCGAATGAAAAAAACGTACGTGCTCGATACGAATGTCATCCTCCACAGCGCGCAGGCGCTCAACTCGTTTGAGGACAACGAAGTCGTCATTCCCATGACCGTGATCGAAGAACTTGACAAGTTCAAACGCAATCAGGATGAACTCGGCCGCAACACCCGGCAGGCGATCCGCCAGATCGACGCGCTCCGCCAGAAAGGCTCGCTCGCGAAGGGCGTCAAGCTCGACAATTCCGCGAATCCCCGCAAGTGCGGCAGCCTCCGCGTCATGGTCAGCGAAGGCCGCCTCTCCGGCAGCTCCGACATGAACGTGCCCGACAACCGCATTCTGAACGTGGCGAAGATGCTTATGGAACGGGAGAAACACCCCGTGATCTTCATCACCAAGGACCTGAATCTCCGCCTCAAAGCCGATGCGCTGGGCATCCCCGTGGAGGATTTCGAGTGCGAACAGGTCAACAGCGACGAACTCTATTCCGGCGTCATGACGCTCCCCGTCACAGCCGACTTCATGGACCAGTTCCACCGCGACGGTTTCACCGAGCTCCCGAAGGGCGTCACGGTCTATCCGAACCAGTTCATCATGTTCGCGGACAAGGCGAACGACCACCACACCACGGTCGGGTGGTGCCGCCACGGCCGCATCGAAGTGCTCCCGAACGGCATGGGCGAACACGTCGGCGGCATCACTCCGCGCAGCCTCGAACAGCGCATGGCGCTGATCCTGCTCACCGATCCCGAGGTCCAGGTCGTTTCCCTGGTCGGCCAGGCCGGCAGCGGAAAGACCCTCCTCGCGCTCGCCGCCGCGGTCGAACAGGCGATCAACAACAACCTCTACGAACGCATCCTCGTGAGCCGTCCGATCGTGCCGATGGGCAAGGACATCGGCTACATGCCCGGCGGCAAGGACGAAAAGCTCAGCGTCTGGATGCAGCCTATCTACGACAACCTCGAATTCCTCATGCAGAACGGCGGAAAGAAGGACCCGCAGACCGTCCGCCGCCGCCTCGACGACATGCGCCGCTACCACCAGCTCGAACTCGAGGCGCTGACCTACATCCGCGGTCGCAGCATCCCGCGCCAGTTCATCATCGTCGACGAGGCCCAGAACCTGACGCCGCACGAGGTGAAGACGATCGTCAGCCGCGCCGGAATGGGCTCGAAGATGATCCTCACCGGCGACCCGGCGCAGATCGACAATCCCTATCTGGACGCCTCCAGCAATGGCCTCTCCTACCTCGTCGAACGTTTCAAGTCCGTCGACCTGCACGGCCACATCACGCTGAAGAAGAGCGAACGCAGTCCGCTGGCGGCGGCCGCCGCGGCAAATCTCTGAGGCATTCCCCCTCAACAGGGAAAGCAGCCTCTTCCCATGCGTCTGTCTTGCGCGAGCATGCATTGTGCATGCCCGCGGGGCGTCTGTTATGCTCGGAAATCCCCCGCTAACGTTACATTACCGTTCGCGGCGTCCGGCGGAGCGTCTTTTGATCAAAAAGTGTATCCTTTTTTGAAAAAAGAGATTTGCATTCCTGAAAATACGTGTATATTAGAGAAGAATCTGAATTTTATCTTCATATCCCAACAAAGAAAGGCTCGATATGACTACCATGATGAAGACACTTTGCGCAGGCGCCGTTTTCGCGACGGCCGCCGCGGCGTACGCGGATTTCCACGACTGGGCGAAATCCCCGCCGATGGGCTGGAACAGCTGGGACTGCTTCGGCACCACCATCACCGACCAGATCGCGCGCGCCCAGGTCGACGCGCAGGAGAAATACCTGAAGGATTCCGGCTGGGAGTATTTCGTGGTCGACATCCAGTGGTATGAAGGCAACTCCCAGGGGCACGGCTACCGCCCCGGCGCCGCGCTCACCATGGACGAATTCGGACGCCTCCTCCCCGCCCCCAACAAATTCCCGTCCGCCGCAAACGGCGCAGGCTTCAAGCCCCTCGCCGACTATGTGCACGGCAAGGGCCTCAAGTTCGGCATCCACCTCATGCGCGGCATCCCGCGGCAGGCCGTCCAGCAGAACACCCCGGTCAAGGGCACGAACTACCGCGCCCAGGACATCGCGAACACCCGCAGCACGTGCGCGTGGAACCCCGACATGTACGGCGTGGACATGAACAAGCCCGGCGCGCAGGACTACTACGACTCCGTCTTCGAACTCTACGCGTCCTGGGGCATCGACTTCATCAAGGTCGACGACATCGCACGTCCTTACGACCAGGTCCAGCAGCTCGAGATCGAGGCCATGCGCAAGGCCATCGACAAGACCGGACGCCCGATCGTCTTCAGCCTCTCCCCCGGCGACACCCCCGTCGCGAAGGGCGCGCACGTGAACCGCTTCGCCAACATGTGGCGCGTCTCCGACGACTTCTGGGACCGCTGGTCCCCGCTCTACGGCATGTTCGGCCGCCTCGACAAGTGGACGCCGTACCGCATCGAAGGCGCCTACCCCGACGCCGACATGCTCCCCTTCGGCATCATCGAATTCCGCCGTCCCACCAGGTTCACGCATGACGAGCAGGTCACCGTCATGTCCCTCTGGTGCATCGCGCGCTCCCCGCTCATGCTCGGCGCCGACATGACCAAGATGGACGACTGGACCGTGAAGCTCCTCACGAACAAGGAGGTCCTGGCCGTCAACCAGCACAGCACGAACAACCACCAGGTCTCGAACAAGGGCGACCTCATCGTCTGGGCCGCGGACATCCCCGGCAGCAAGGACAAGTACGTCGCGCTCTTCAACGCCTCCACGCCCGGCAGCCGCGACGTCGATTTCCTGAAGGCGAAATACCACAGCATCCGCATCGGCGGCGACGGCGAACGCGAAGCCGAGATCAAGGCCGACATCGGCGGCTCCAAGGCGTTCGCGCTCGCGGTCACCGACGGCGGCGACTCCATGAACTACGACCACGCCGCCTGGCTGAACCCGGTCCTCTCCGGGCCCGCCGGCACGAAGAAGCTCACCGAGCTCAGATGGAAGAGCGCCACGCAGGGCTGGGGCGAAACCCGCGTCGGGCAGACCTCCGACGGACGCCGCATCGACGGCATCGGAACGCACGCGGTCTCCGTGATCATCTACGACCGCCCCGAAGGCTACGACACCGTCACCGCGCGCGGCGTGCTCGCCGACAATTGCGAGAACCGCGGCGGCACGATCGAATTCCTCGTCCTCACCGACGAAGCGTTCGGCGCGGAAGCGAAGGACGAATCGGAAGTCAGCGTGAACTTCTCCGACCTCGGGATCGGCAAGCGGGCGCGCGTCCGCGACCTCTGGGCGGGAAAAGACCTCGGCACCTTCGACGACTCCTTCTCCCAGGTCCTGAAGTGCCACGCCGCTGGCCTCTACAGGATCAGCCCCGTCGAATGAGAATTGGATGATGCTTGAGGCGGGGACAAGCATGGCGCGTCCCACCTGGATCAAGCATCAACCGCAGACAACAGCAAGGCCGCCGGACAACCAATAGCCCGGCGGCCTTTTTCTATTCCGAGAAACAAGTCAGTTCACGGCGTCGACTTCGTCGGCGAGCTTCGCGCGAAGTTTTGCGAGCGCCTGGTTCTGAAGCTGGCGGACGCGTTCGCGCGTGCGGTGGATCATCTGGCTGACCTCCTCCAGGGTCTTCGGGCGGCGGCCATCGAGGCCGAACCGCAGCTGGATGATCTGGCGTTCGCGGACATCCAGTTCGCTGAGCAGCGCGAAGAGCCGCTGGACGGATTCCTCATCGCCGACGATGCGGTCCGGCATCATGGCGTTCCGGTCGGAGATGACGTCCTCGAAACTACCGTCCTCGCCCTGCTGGATGGGGGCGTGCAGTGAGATTGTCTTCAGGTCGGAGAGGCGGAGGGTGGCGACGGTGCGTTCGCTGAGGGCGAGCGAGTCGGCCAGTTCGTTGTCCGTGGGGGCGCGCCCGAGTTGCTCCGTGAGCTTCATATTCGCCAGCTTGATCTTGTTGATCTTGCCGGCGGACTGGACGGGGATGCGGATCACGCTCGCCTGGTTGGCGAGGGCGCGGCGCATGGACTGCTTGATCCACCAGGCGGCATAGGAGCTGAACTTCGCGCCCTTGGCGGGATCGAATTTCTCCACCGCGCGCACGAGTCCGAGGTTGCCCTCGGAGATCAGGTCGCTGAGCGGGAGACCGAAGCCCTTGAAATCGTGGGCGATCTTCACGACCAGGCGCAGGTTCGCATTGATCAGCGTGGCGCAGGCTTCGTCGTGCAGGGCGCGGTCGCCGCTGTGGATCTGCGCCGCCAGGACTTTTTCCTGTTCCGGGGTGATCAGCGGGATCTGGCCGACTTCGTTCATATACAGCTTCATGGAATCGGTCTTCGCGACAATGCCCTGTTTCGCGACGACTTTCGCATTTTTCTTGTCGAGTTTCGGGTCCTTGTGGCTTCCGGTCATGTATTTGCTGAGGTCGATCCCGGAGACGTCTTCCTCGTCCTCGGTGATTTCCGGCTCCTCGCCCTCCGCGACGATGGCGGACGGCACATCCACCGTGACTTTCAGCACGGCCTTTTTGCCGGCCTGGAATTTCGGTTTCCGGCGCGGCGCGGCCCCCTTCTTCGCTTCCGGCTCGGCCGGAAGTGCAAGAGGCATGAATTCGGACGACTCCGCCGGGAATTCCACGGCGGTCGTGATCTTGACCCAAAACGCAGGTTCGGCTGGCGCTTTCTTTTTTTCTTCTGCGACGGCGGGTCTGACTTTCTTCATATTGTTCTCCTTGTATGTTTGTATGCCTTCCGCAGCATCCTGAAGGATCCGCGGGAGGCATAAATGCCGTTTTCCGGGCCGGGCTTTCCGGCGAGTCCGTTTCCTCCGCCGGGAAAGGACGGCGTTACGTCCGTTTGCCATCCCCGGCAGAAAAAAAGGTCTCTCTATATATAGGAGCGTTTTTCCAGCATTTTTCCCGAAAAAAACGCAAAAAAGGGGGTTTTCGGAGCGTTTTTTGCCGCTTTTTCGATTGCAAGTCACGCATTTTATAAAAATATTTCATTGATTGCAAGCATATTGAAACAAATTACGAAAAAATTTTTCGAAAATTTAAGAATCATTTGTCTCCCAAAGGCTTCCGGAGGCACATTGCCGGCAGCATTTTCCGACGAATCCTTCCCTTCAGATTCTCCCGGATTAAAACTCGCCGCGGAACAATTCGCACTCGATCCCGACGACATCCTCGAACCGGATCGCCGTGCCGTCGGCCAGGGTCAAATTCTTCCTCACGGGCGAGATCCGGATGAGCGCCGCCGTCCGGGACACATACGCGCCGCCGGTTTTGAGTGCGTCCGGCACAAAGAATTCGATCGTGACGACCGGTTTTTCGCCGAGATGCGGGACCAGGATGCCGATGCGGCGGTCGAGTTCGGCCTTTTCCGCCTCGTCGAGCTCGCGTTTCGGGGTCGTTTCGCGGGCCGTCTCCTCCACGACCTCCTCATAGCCGACCAGCGCCGCGAACGGCGAAAACTGGGCCGCGCGGTCATGCAGGGACATCTGCGGATGCACCTTCGACACATGGTGCGGCAGATGGATGATGTCGTCGTAGGAACGGGACGGCATGGCGGTCAGTATTCCTTGTTCTTCATCACCTTCAGGCAGATGAAATACATCGCGAGGCACCCGGCGAACAACAATGCGAGCACACACGCCGCGAGGAAGAAGGGATTGGCGAGCCAGTCCGGCAGATTCCGAGGCGCCTTGATCCGGTCGACCGGGCCGACGAGCTTGACGATCAGCGCGGAAACGACAAACAGGATCCCGTACACGATCATCGTGATGATCCGGCTTTTTTCCCGCCCGAACATCATCTGGACCGGGAGGATCGACAGGATCAGAAGGAGCGTCGCCGGCAGATACAGCGCCAGGTAGACGATGCCGTCCGGCAGCATCTCCATGCTGCCCTTCGTCACGCATGCCAGTGCAAACAGGGCAGTCCCGACCGCCGCGCCGACGATGTCCAGCAGGATGCAGAAGAGGTATTTCTCGTTGACGTACGTCTTCACGTCGACCGGCAGGGAAAACAGGAACGGGAAACCGTTGTCCTGCTCGTCGAAGGCGAGCGTGGACAGCCCCATGATCCCCGTCAGGCCGGCGGCATACCCGATGATGAAGCTGCCGTCCGCGGTGAAGGCGATCAGCGCGAAGAAGCCCAGAAGGATGAGCAGATGCTGCTTCCTCCTGAAGACGATCCTCAAATCCTTGATCAGCAGGCCTTTCATCCTTCGTCACCTCCGAGCAGCAGGATGAGATCGTCGATGTTCGCGGGCTTCACTTTGAGCTCGGGATAGTTCGCGGCGAAGGACTCCTTGTCGTTTATGACGCATGCGAATCCGAACGTTTCCTTCTTACAACTGGAAACGAGGCTCCTGTCGATGGAGTCGAACAGCTCGAACGGGATCTGCACGGTCCCGTAGCGATTCCCGATGTTCTCCTCCGTCTCGTGCAGCAGGATCCTCCCGCCGGCAAAGAGATAGAACTCGTCGCAAAGTCCCTCCAGGTCGCTGGAAATGTGCGACGTGATGAGGACGGAGCAGTCGTTGGACGCGACATAATCTTTTATCGTCCTGATGATCTCGGTCCTGGCTTCGACGTCGAGCCCGGACGTCGGCTCGTCGAGGATCAGCAGGGCGGCCTTGTGGGAGATGGCCGTCAGGACTTTCACCTTGACTTTCATGCCCGTCGAAAAGTCCTTGAGCTGTTTTTTCAGCGGCAGGGCCAGTTTGCCGCACATCTCACGGAAGAACGGTTCGTCGAAATCCCGGTACATCGCCCGCAGGACCGCGATGATGTCTTCCACGGTCAACTGCGACGAAAACATGGAGTCGGACAGGGCGGCCCCGATCCGTTCCTTGTCCCGAGGCTGGAGCATCCGGGTCTCCTTCCCGAAGACCCTGACGCTGCCCGAAGTCGGCCTGATCAGGCCGAGGATCGCCTTGATGGTCGTGCTTTTCCCGCAGCCGTTCCTGCCGATGATCCCGACGACCTTGTTGTCCGGGATGCACATGGATATCTCCAGGTGGAAATCCTGATAATCTTTTACGAAATGTTCGATCTCGATCATGCGCGCCTGAAGACTCCTGACGGACTGTTATCCTGTTTTGCGAATTCCCGGCTCGTTTCATCCCGGAAATGAGGGAAAGCCGGAAAAAACTTTTTCCTCAAATAATATACTACGGGAATCCTTTTTTTCAATGCTACCCGTCCCGAAGATCCGGCATCTTTTCCGGTCACTTCCGGTGTCCGCCGACCTGTTCGTTGCGTTCCTTGGCGGTCGCGCCCTCCAGCAGGTTCATCCCCTTCAGGATGGCGTTTTTTCCGAGCTTCTGCCGGATGTCGAGGATCGTGCGCTGGAGGCGTTTCTCCCGTTCGCGCCCGGATTCCTCCTCGGCCGCCTGCTTTGCGAGTTCGCCGGAGTCCGCGAAAAGGTCGGGCTGCTCCGGTTCGGACGGACGGCGGTCCGCATTCGCCTCGCTCAGGACATGGTTCGCGGCGACCGTGATGCGCCGCACCAGCAGGTTCGGATCGACCACGCGGTCGAAGATCTCCGCCGCAGCTTCGACCATAAGTCCGGCCGAAGCGGTATGCCGCTCGAAATTGACGGCGCCGTGAACGCCCTTCGGCACTTCGCGGCCGTAATGGTCGGTCTTGACCTCGCCTTTGTACCGGTTCCGCCGCGCGGGCTCCTTCAGATTCGCGACGTCGTATCCGACAGACAGGATCAGCTGATCGGCCACAAGGCGCTTCTCCGTCAGGCTGAGCGCGAGCTGGTCGGTCATCTCCTTGGCGACCAGCTTCGCCTTCTCGAAAACGTACGGTTCCTTCAGCACCTGGCCGGTACTGAGGCTGTTGTTCTCCGGCCTGTACGCCTTGATCTCCGCGATGGTCACGGGCTCCCAGCCCCACGCGTGGTCGATGAGCAGTTCGGCGTTCACTCCGAACAACCGGTAGAGAACGTCCTCATTTTTCACCGACATCCGCGCCACGTCGCCCATCGTCCGCATCCCGCGCGACTCCAGCCTCCGGGCGTAGCCGTGCCCGACGCGCCAGAAATCCGTGAGCGGGCGGTGCGTCCAGAGCGCCTCGCGGTAGCCCTGCTCGTCCAGTTCGGCGATGCGGACGCCGTCCGGGTCGGCGGGGATGTGCTTGGCGACGATGTCCATGGCGACTTTGCACAGGTACAGGTTCGTCCCGATCCCCGCGGTGGCGGTGATGCCGGTCTCCGACAGGACCTCGCGCACGAGCTTCATGGCGAATTCGCGCGCCGTGAGGCCGTAAAGCTTCAGGTAGGGCGTCGCGTCGATGAAGACTTCGTCGATGGAATACACGTGGATGTCCTCCGGCGCGACGTGCCGCAGGTAGATGCCGTAGATCTTCGAGCTCACCTCCATGTAGCGCCCCATGCGCGGGACGGCGACGATGCAGTCCAGCTCGAGGGACGGCTTCTTCGCAAGCTCGGGAGCATGGCTCGATTTTCCGCGGAAACGATGCCCCGGCGCACGGGCCAGGCGCTCTCCATTGACCTCGCGGATACGCTGCATGACCTCGAAGAGGCGTGCCCTGCCCGGTATCCCGTATGCCTTCAGCGACGGGGAAACGGCCAGGCAGATCGTCTTTTCCGTCCGGCTCTCGTCCGCCACCACCAGGTTCGTCGTGAGCGGATTGAGCCCCCGGTCGACGCATTCCACCGAGGCATAAAACGATTTCAGGTCGATTGCGAGACAGGTGCGGGAACTCATGGAAAAACGGATCCGATGCAGAGAAAAAAAGTTGAGGTTACGGGATGCCGGACCGGGCTTCGAAAAAACATTTCGCGAAATGCGGCGGAAAAGATGACCCGGAACGATACTATAGCATTTCCCGGCCGGATTTCAAATCCGGGAAAGGACATTTCCAGCCGAGCAGACGGGGGATCAGGAGCAATCAAAAAAAGACATAGGCAGCACATGATCCCGCCTCCGGCCATCTCCCTCCCCGCACCGGGCCTTTCCGGTCTCCGCATCATTTTCCGTAATGCGGAGTCCGGCCCCTCAACAGCAGCCCGGATGCCGACGGCGGCGCAGGAATCACGTACAGCGGCATGCGAATGCCGCCGGCAGGGAAGCCTCCTCGTTTATGAACTTCCCCAGGCCGTACCTATGCCAGGGACAAGACCGAAATCCTGTCCCATGGTATCCAATATACTACATTCCGCACACACTTCAACGGGAAAAAGAGCCCGGAACACCGGTTTTTCCGGCGGAACCGGTTCTTTCTTCAACATGTACAAGTTTCCTGAACAGATTTCGCCGGCCGGTTCAACTGTTTCCGGTCCCGCTGTACGCTGCCGGACCGTGTCCGCCGCGAAAAAAGAAACGCCCGACTCCTCGAAGGAACCGGGCAGGCGGTCATTTCCCTTAACCTTAACCGGAAAGCGAGGTCGTTTCAACGCCCGTTTTTGCGCGGGACGCTGTGCTGGCCCGGAACAACCGGGATCGAAGCGCTCTTGCTTTTCGTCTCCGGGCGGACGGTAACCGTGCGGGGCGCGTCGCGGCGTGGCGCCGGAGCAACGCCATGCCCGCCGCCACGGGGTTCCGGACGGACCACGACCGTGCGCGGCAGCGGATCGTGACGGCGCGGCGGGGGCGCCCATCTCGGCGGCGCCGGGGGACGCGGACCGATCCCGCCCCAGATCCATGCGTCGGAGTAATAGAACCATCCTTCATAGTACGGGACATATTCCCCGTAAAAATAGCTGTAGCTGTACTCCGGGACCGTCTCCGTCACGACCATTGTCCCCGGAGTCGTGGTGACGACGGGAGTGGTCGTGACGACGGGAGTGGTCGTGACGACGGGAGTGGTCGTGACGACGGGAGTGGTCGTGACGACGGGAGTGGTCGTGACGACCCGCGTCGTAACGACGCGTTCGCGGGGAGCCACGATGACCGGAGCGGGACGCGGCTCGATGACCGCGCGAACCAGATTCACGATATCAGCCGCAAGCTGGATGCCGTTGCTCGGCCGGGGCGGCGGACCGCCATGGGGCCCCTGTGCGAAAGCTGCCGGAGCGAGAATTGCCGCCGCAGCGAATGCGGCGCCGATCGCAAGCGTCTTGTTGAAAGTCTTCATAGTCGGATCTCCTATGTTGAGGGTTAAAAAATCAATTCGACGAACAAACGTTCTTAAAAGCCTAATAAAATATAATTCGAATTGTTCGTATTGTCAAATTGATTTTTTAACTTTTTTCGTTTTTTTTGGAAAACCGAATTAATTAAGCTCAACTACAGGTCGGAAACCTCCCCGTCTTCACTTTGGTCCAGGTGATGGACGTCCGTCAGCACGCCGTCGAATGTGTCGAGGATGGATGCGATGAACGGATTCCGCTCCGTTTCGCGCCGCAGGGTCTCCGCATCCTCTTTCTGCTTGCGCTGTTCCGGCGTGACGAGCCCGGAACGGCGTTCCACGCTCAGGTAGGCGCCGGGCCGCTCGGCAATGGCTGCCAGCCTCATATCCAGCAGCGGTTTCTCGCGGGAGACGAGAATGGACTCGCCCACGGAATAAAGGGAATCGAACGCGACCTGGAGACACAAGCCATGGAAGGAAATAACCCTGGCGGCGAGCATAGCCTGTGCAAGCGCCTTCTTGCAGAGCGTCTCCCTGACGTCGAGGATAAGCTTTTCCCAGATGACCGGACCCGGGATCTCCTCGGATTCGGCGTCGGCATCCTTCCGTGCCGCCGCGGGACGTCGGCGGGTACGCGGCGCAACGGATCGAACATCCTTTTCCTCCTCGGGGGGACGTTCGATGACCGGCTCGGTGATGACCTCGACCTGAGGTTCCGGCGCGGGCACGGGAACAGGCTCGGTGATGACTTCGACCTGAGGTTCCGGCGCGGGCACGGGAACAGGCTCGGTGATGACCTCGACCTGAGGTTCCGGCACGGGCGCGGGAACAGGCTCGGTGATGACCTCGACCTGAGGTTCCGGCACGGGCGCGGGAACAGGCTCGGTGATGACCTCGACCAGAGGTTCCGGCGCGGAAGCCTGAATCGGCTCAGGCGCGGGAACCGGCTCTACTTTTTGAACGGGGACAATGCTGTCAGCGGGCGTTTTTTTTTCCGCTTCGGGAGCGGACTGCGGCGCGGGCTTCGGCGGTTCGGGCTGTTTGCCGATCCCGCTCACAGGGACGGCAGGAATGGACGGCACGGCGAACTGCGAGCCGGGCGCGGTGAACGCCTGCCCTGCCGGCAGTTCATAAAGCGGAACGACCGATTCGAGCGGCGCAAGCTCTCCGTTGGAACGGATCTGGTTGAGGCGTGCGATGAGGTCGGCGATCTGCGGCGCGTGCGCGATGCGCATGGCCTTCAGGAGGATGGATTCGAGAAAGACCTGCTTGTTGATGGCGTCGCGGAGGAGATAGCCCGCGCCGGAGACGCTTTCCAGAAGGCGCTGGACCGAAGCGGGGGCGACGGTCGTGGAGATGCGCTGGAACACGGCGATCTTCTCTGGCGTCTCGTCGAGCACGGAGGCGGGGTCGCCGAGGATGCGGCTGAGGAGGATTCCGCGGAGCCAGGAGATGATCTCCTCGAAGAGGGTCTCGAGGTTCTTGCCCTGTTCGGCGAAATCGTGGATGGCGCGGATGACGGCTGCGCGGTCGTTGTGGGTGATGGAGTTCAGCAGGGCCTCCATTTCCGCGGGGGCTGTAATCCCGAAAAGGTCGAGCGCCTGCTCCTCGGTGATGCCGGATTCGTCCTCGCCGAAAAAGGAGATGAGCTGGTCGAGCAGGGACTGTGCGTCGCGCATGCCGCCGTCGGCCGCCTTGGCGATGACGTTGATGGCGGAATTGGATATCCTGACGTTTTCGGCGTCGGCGATCATGCGGAGGCGAGCGGCGATGGCGGACGTCTGGATTCTGCGGAGGTCGAACCTCTGGCAGCGGGAAATGACCGTAGGCAGGACCTTGTTGACCTCGGTCGTGGCGAAGATGAACTTGGCGTGCGCGGGCGGTTCCTCGATGGTCTTGAGGAGGGCGTTCCACGCGCTCTTGGAAAGCATGTGCACTTCGTCAATGATGTAGATCTTGTATTTGGAGCGGATGGGGAGGTGCTGGACGTCCTCGCAGAGCTCACGCGCCTTCTCGACCTGGGTATGCGTGGCGGCGTCGATCTCGATCACGTCGACGCTGGTCTCATCGGCGATGGCGCGGCAGGATTCGCACTGGCAGCACGGTTCGCCGTCCTGCGGATTTTCGCAGTTCAGGGCTTTGGCGAAGATGCGTGCCGTGGTGGTCTTTCCGATGCCGCGCGGGCCGACGAAGAGGTATGCATGCGCGATACGCCCGGAACGCACGGCGTTTTTGAGCGTACGTGCAATATGTTCCTGTCCGACCATGTCGGAGAACCGCTGCGGACGCCATTTTCTGGCGATAACCTGATAAGACATAAGCTGAAAGTCCTTCCGTTGCGTGCGGCTGTGCGAGGTCACTTGTGCCAGGTATTGAGGCGGACGGCCTGCCACAGGGAGCCGACCGGGTCGATCTTCTTGCGTTCCTTCACGGCCATGGGGATGGGCACGTGGGTGAAGGATTCGCTCCAGTGGCCGATGACGACGTCGGTCCGGCCGGTCATGGCGGCGTGGACGGCGTTCTGAGCGAGCATGAGACAGAAGACGGCGTCCGTGCCGTTGGCGGCGCCCGCGCGGATCTGGTAGGTGGGGTCGAAATACTTCACGTTGATCTCGAGTCCGGCCTCCTTCGCCTGGCGCTTGATCTCGTCCTTGAGGAAGGTGCCGATGTTCTTGTTGAGCAGGTTGCCGGACTTGTCGTATTCGCGTTCGCCGGGGATGAGCTCCTGGCCGGCGCCCTCGGCGACGATGATGACGGCGTGGTGGCGGCGGCGGATGCGTTCGAAGAGGAGCGGCATGAACGCATTTTCGCCTTCGTTGAGGGCGAACTTGACCTCGGGGACGAGGCAGAAATTGATGTGCGTGTTGGCGAGCGTCGCATAGGCGGCGATAAAACCGCTGTCGCGGCCCATGACATGGACGAGGCCGACGCCATTGTAGGCGCCTTTCGCCTCGTTGTGGGCGGCGGTGATGATCGGGTTCGTGGCGTAGACGGCCGTTTCGAAGCCGAAGGTGCGGTCCATGAAGCAGATGTCGTTGTCGATCGTCTTGGGGATCCCGACCACGCTGATGTTCAGGTGGCGCGCCTTCGCCGCCTCGGCGATGGCGTGTGCGCTGCGGAGCGTACCGTCGCCGCCGATGCAGAAGAGCATGTTGATGTCCATGCGGACGAGCGTCTCCAGCATCTTTTCCGGGTCCTGTGCGCCGCGCGAGGAGCCGAGGATAGTCCCGCCGGTCTCATGGATGTTGTCGACGGAATCCTCGTCGAGGATGACGGGCTGGTATCCGAGGTCGGAATTGAGCCCGGCATAGCCGTAGGGGATACCGTAGACGAGCGGCACGCCGTATGTCTGGCGCAACGTCAGCGTAAGCCCCTTGATCACGTCGTTCAGTCCGGGGCAGAGTCCGCCGGCGGTCAGGATGGCGGCCTTGCTCCAGCGGGGATCGTGGAAGATCATCTTGCGGACGCCCGCCCGCTCGAAAACCGGCACGCATCCGTTCATCGCCTTCGTGTGTTCGAGCACCGCGGTGTAATCGCGGTCGAGCAGGATCGCCTCGTCGTCCGTGTGGAAATGGACCGGGCTGTTGATGAGCGGGGATTTGATCTGGCATTCGCCGAGTTTGCTGACCTCGAAAAAATGGGGGCTGACGGACACTGGCATGGGCTTTTCATCCTTCTGTTGCGGTTGTCTCCGCAGGGGAGACGTTTTATTTAAATTAATGCAAAGAGAATATATATCCAACTCGAACCGTTTTCAAGGCGGTTTCCCAAAAAAAAACGATTTGGGACATGCGGCACCGCATGCACCCCGGACAGCACGTCCGGACGAACTGCTTTTTTTCTTTTCAGGATAATTGCGGATAATGTTTGTTTTTTCCGAAGCGTGTGTTACATTAAAGGAAAGGATTTTTTCCCCGAACGCTCAAGAAAGGAAAAACGCCATGTCCCAGTCCGTTTTCACGCGAATGACCGTTTGTCTCATGTTTGCCGCCGCCCTGCTCTCCATACTGTCCGGATGCACCAAACGGATCGATACGTCCAGCAATGACAAATACTACAAGTCCCTGACCGAGGTCATGGTTTCCCTGCCGGCATCGCAGCATCGCGAATTCGACGACGGCATCAGCATGATCTGGTTCTACTCCAAATCCGAAGAGGAGACCAATGCAATGATCCATGGCAAATCCGGCGGGGAAATGATGGAACTGATCCGGGAAATGAAGGCGTCTCTCCCGCAGATCGACACGTCGTCCAAAGAGGCATACGAAGACTCCCTCGCGAAGATCAGGGCGTCGCTCCCGGACTCCAGGATCAAAGACTATGAAAAATGGGTGAAGGAGCTTCCGCCCTACCGCCAGGGCAACCCCAAGACCGAAGCCCTGAACGGAAAGATGTTCCACGAGCTCGTCGATTAAGACGACCTTGCGAAAAGAATAACCCCGCCGGGCCGGGACCTGACGGGGAAAAGGATCGGGTCGAAATCTCCCTGATTACTTTTTCTGGGAGGAGGAGGGATTGGAAACGGAAGGCTGCGCGCCGAATCCGGGTGCGCCGCCGAAACCGCCGCCGGGGGTCCCCATTCCGCCGGGTACGCCGCCGAAACCGCCCGGTGTTCCCATTCCGCCGGGCGCACCGCCGAAGCCGCCGCCCATGCCCGGACCGCCGCCGAAGCCGCCCTGGCCGCCGCGCTGCCCGTTGCCGTTCCTGCGCTGTCCATTGCCGCCTCTGCCGCCCTGCCGGTCATTGTCGAGATCGGGAAGCCTGCTGCGTGCGCTCTGCTCGTTCTGCTTGCGAAGAGCGTCCTCGAAGGTGGGGGCTTTGTCGGGGTTCAGATAATCCGCGATGGTGGAGTCGATGAAGATGTCGGCATTTTTCACGCGTTCCTCGTGCTGTTTTTTGAGGATGGCGAGGCGTTCCTGCGCGGAGGAGATGACATCCTCCGTTTCCGCGATCTGGCGTTCCGCGGATTTGTTGTAGGTCTTGAACCGTTCGCCGATGAGCTCGCGGAGTTCCGTCCTGATCTTGTCCTTCTCGGCGCTTCCGGTCGCCTTGAGGTATTTTTCGCGAAGCTCCATCGCGGCCTTGTATTCGTTTTCCTGCTGACCGGAAACGAGCTCGCGAAGCTCCTTGCGGAATGCCTCGTAGTCGGTCCGCATGAGGTTCATGAGACGCTCGCGGTCTTCCGCCGGGATCGTGTCCAGCATAGACATATTGCGCCGGGAATTGTCGCCCATGCCGGGACCGCCGCCGAAGCCGCCGCCCATGCCGGGACCGCCGCCGAAGCCGCCGCCCATGCCGGGACCGCCGCCGAAGCCGCCGCCCATGCCGGGACCGCCGCC
>JAFXYP010000062.1 GCA_017541665.1 Lentisphaeria bacterium
CACCGCCGCCGAAGCCGCCCATGCCGCCAGCGGGAGCACCGCCGCCGAAACCGCCCATGCCGCCGCCGAAGCCGCCCATGCCGCCAGCGGGAGCACCGCCGCCGAAACCACCCATTGCGGGCGCGCCGCCAGCGGGAGCGCCGCCGGCCGGAGCCTGTGCGGAGAGCACAGTGGCGAGAAGCAGAGATCCGGCAATGACGGAACCGGATGCCAGTTTCTTGTTGATCTTTTGTTTCATGTTTTTTCTCCTTAAATAAATTGGTTCTGGAGGTTGAAAATATGAGAGTGTCGAGGTTTTGCGATCAGGGTTTCGATCATTGTTTCATCTTTGGAAGAAAACATACTCCGAAAAAAAGGAAAGTCAATCTCGAAAACGGCAGGTTTTCATTTTTTCCCTTATTTTTTCTTCACCATGCTTTTGAAGGCTTCGCCGAAGATCAGATAACTGCAGTTGCCCGCGATCGTGCCTTCGTTCTGTCCCCAAAGGAACGGCCAGTCGTCGAAGTTCTCGAAATGATCGGGTCTGCGGAAGAGCAGGCCGGGAGCCACATTGCCCGGGATGAACGAGAAGTCGGCGCGGTTGTTGCCGTAGAAGACTTCCTTGGGACGCGCGGCGCCGACCGCAGCCACCAGCGAATAGTTATGATACGGATGGCAGCCGAACATGAACGCCGCGGCCTTGTAGGCGTAGCTCCTGTCGATGATTTCCGGGAAATAGAGGTTGGCAAGGCATGCCGTAGCGCCGAAGCTGACCACGGAGCCGCTGCCCGCCCAGTTTCCCTCGCCGATGGGCACGCCGTACGGGTTAAGCGTATCGAAACGGTCCATGTACGCCTTGTACTGCGTTACATAGGGGGCGAGCCGCTGCTTGTACTCGGCGGGCATGAAGGGCACGGCATCGAGGGCGGTCCTGATGCTGCCGTTCACGTTGCGGTTCAGGTCCTGCCAGATCTGCTGCTCGAACCGGTCGAGATAGGATTTGTCGCCGGTCGTACGGTAAAGCTGGAGATTGTACCCCATATTTCCGCCGCCAAAACCGCCGCGGCGGTTGTTCGAATTGCCGGAATCAGCCGAGAGTCGCCTGGACTGAACCATGCAACGCTCGGCGAGTTCGTCGTTGTATCCTTTCAGCACGCGGGCGGCGGCGGCAAACATGGAAGCGGCATTGAAGTCGGGTCCGATGTTGCTGCCGGTGAACGCCCACATGTCGTCGGGCGTGCCGCTGCGCTTGCCGTCTTCGGAGATCTCGTACCGTTTCAGGCTGGGATCGTAATGGAGGCCGTCCGTGATGGTGGAGGCGTCGCCCAGATGATGGTAGTTGTCGAGGACCGAGTTGGAGAGGGTCCTGGACATGTGTCCGAGCTGTTCGGCCTGCGCCACCAGGTTCAGCACACCGTGTTCGATATACTGCAGCAGGTCGGGCTTGCCGTCCGGGCGGTGCAGGTCGACATAGCGCTGCTCCTCGCTCACGAACGTCTCGTCGCGGTCGTTGTGGAAGAGCTCCCATGCCGACACCAGGCTCTGGACCACACCGATGTTTGCGCCGGTCTCGATGTCGAAGTCGCCCGCGTCGAAATAGCCGCCCACATTCAGCCCTGGAATAAGCTCATAAGGCTTATAGTGTGTGCCGTCGGGCTTCACGGCAGTTTCACGCCCCTGCGAGTGCATGTCGAAGTGGTCGCTCGGCGGCGCCTGGAGATAACCCTCCTTGAAGGGCTCCCCGTGCCAGATCCGGTACGCCTCGTTCACCGTCATGTGGTTCATGTGGATCGGGATCCACACGTCGCTGGTGGCGTCCGTCATCCAGTTGTAGACCGAATCGTCGATGATGAAATTGCCGGATTTGTACTTGCCGTAGCGGATCAGGTAGATGCCGGGTTTCTTTACCTCACTGAAGTCGAACTTGACGTAGTTGTATTTGTAATAGGCGCCCCATGCGGAGATCCTGCCCTGATACGCCAGCTTCTCGTTGCCGTCGTCATCGATCTTGTAGATCGCCGCATTCTCCTCAGGCTTGTCGTTCTTGTCAAGCTCGATCACCGCGACCTTGGGTTGCGAGGGGACGTATCCGACCTGGGAGAAGCCGATGTTCGGCTCCCGGATCCAGCCGGGAACGGCATGCGGCTCAACCGTCCAGGTCACCACCTTGCCGGTCTTTTTGGCGGGCAGCACGCTGCGCAGGACGAACCAGCCGTTCTGGGCGATGATGCGGCCATCGTAGAGTTCCAGAGTGGAATCCCTGGACGAGATTTTGATCATGCGTTCGGGCGCATCAGGGGCGATCAGGATGGATTTGCCCTTCTCAAGGGGCTCGGGATCCACGAACTCGCCCGTGCCGCGGTCGTCGTAGGTGCGGAAACCCTTGAACTGACGGGGCTTCTCCTCGTTCGGCACGGCTTTGGTCCTGCTGACCGCATAACGCGGGAACCGGTTGGGGCGTCCGTCCATGACGTAGGTCTTGCCCCAATACTGGGACGGCAGGAACTCCAGGTTGAAACCGGCCTTGCCCTCCAGGAACTCGGGGAGCGGTTCGTCCAGATAGACCGCGATCTCCACGGCGCTGCCCTTCCCGGTAACCACGACGCGCGAGTTGAAATTGTAGTCGTTGTAGCGCATCCCGACCTCGATGGAGTTGCTCGCGGGGTCTACCCTGCGAAGCGGGGACTGCGGGACCAGGTCCCACTGCTCGGGGGTCTTGGACAAACGAACCGCGCCGCCCTGGACCGTCCTCACGCCATGGTGGATGATCTCGATGCCGGAATTCTTCTCGTCGTTGAACCCGCCCGTAAACGCGTTGCTGAACACCAGGACATTGACGCCCGGGCGCTCGAAATACTGCAGATCGTTCAGAACCAGCTTTTCCGGGTCGAGTGCCTGCGAAGACTGCTGGGTCTGCCCCTGGCGGGACTGCTGAGTTTGACCTTGTCGAGGCTGACGGTTTTGCCCCTGACGGGGCTGCTGCGCCTGGCCCTGGCGGGGCTGGCGCTGAGCCGGACGCTGCGTCTGCCCCTGCTGCGCCCGCTCCTGCGGGGTCTGCCAGGTCGGCGGTTGGGACTGGGCTTGCCGGGCTTGTGCCTGAGCAAAGACGGCAGGCAGCGCGATCAGCGCGGCCGTGATGAGAGAGGAACAGGAGCGGAAGTTCATGCTGATGATCCTTATCCGGCGGTGGGGGCCGCCGTTGTTTTGAGGTTGCAGGAAACGGTTGTATCCATATTGCGCATAATATATACTTGAATTTCTAAAATTTCAAATGGAAAAAACTGAAAAAAGCCGGAAGCAACACAAGCCAGGGATCTGCTTCATCGCAGGGCATGCAGGTCGGCACGGCAGCTCGGATCGAAACCCTGGACTATTCCGCGGTCCCGGATGATCTTTCTTCCCCGGCATCTGCAGACAAGATCCCGGCACCTGCCAATAATGCGGAAAAGGGCACGGTTCCGGCTTGATTTCGTGCGCATGAGAGTGTATATTCAAACCGGAAACCATACCGACTTCCAACACGAAACCGAATCATGAACAGTACCGACCTGAAAAACACCCGGGAAACCGACTGGCGTGCCATGCCGCCGGACGAACGCAAGCGCGCCCTGTTCAACAAGCAGAAAGACCTGCTCGACACGTTCCTGTCCCGCGGGGCCATCGATCGCCGCCAGTACGAGAAGAGCCTGACCTGCATGGCGGAGAAAATGGGTGTGGACTTGAACGGAAACAGGCTCGAAACAAACTGAACGGCTCAAACAGGAGGAAACAAACGCCATGAAAAAGAACTGCGGAGTGAAGAACTGGATGTTCCCGATGCCCGTGCTGATGATCGGCACGTACAACGAGGACGGCTCGCCGGACATGATGAACGCCGCGTGGGGCGGGATCACGCTGGAAAACGAGATCACCATCTGCATCGACACCTCTCACAGGACGTGGGCGAACATCGCGAAACGGAAAGCGTTCACGGTCGCGTTCGGCACGGCGGACACCGTGGTCGCCTGCGACTACCTCGGCATCGTCAGCGGCAACGACGTGGCGGACAAGGTGGCAAAGTCCGGCCTCACCGCCGCGAAAAGCGCATTTGTCGACGCCCCCGTGATGGCGGAGCTGCCGCTCGTGCTGGAATGCACGCTGGTCTCCATGAACGAGGCGAACTGCAATGTGGTCGGCCGCATCGTGAACTGCGCCGTCGAGGAATCCGTTCTCACGGACGGCAAACCCGATGCCGGCAAGATGAAGCCGGTCTGCTTCGATCCGTGTCGGCATGTTTACCGTCTGATGGGCGAGGCGGTCGCCGGAGCGTTCTCCTGCGGGACGGCTCTGAAGAAGAAATGAACGGAAGCGGGAATCCGCAATCACGCATGAAACGGCTTTGTCAATCATGAAGGACAGCTGTTACCGGGCAACGTGAGACGCAAATCGGGATTTGAGGAGAAAACGCAAATGGCCGATTATGGATTGAAGGACAGAGTGGCCCTGATTACGGGCGCAAACAACCCGCAGGGGATCGGCGCGGCCACGGCATTGGCCTTTGCACGCGAGGGGGCGAATCTGGTTCTGGTCTACAAGAAACTGCCCAGGCCGTTCGACAAAAGCAAGACCGGACGGAACGGTGTGGACCGATATTTCGAGGCGAATGCGGGGAATGCGGACGTCGTCGAGGGTAAACTCCGGGAAATGAATGCCGATTATCTGATTCTGGAAAGCGATATTGCCAGTGAGGACGCCGTGAAGGAGATTTATTCGAAAGCTCTGGATCGATACGGGAGGATCGACATCCTGGTCAACAATGCGGCGGACGGCGATATGGACGGGCTCGACACGATCGAGAAGATCACCCGGAACGTGATCGACGACACCTTCGCGGTCAACGTCCGGGGTAGCATCCTGATGATCCGGGAAATGATCCGTCACCGCGGCGATTACGGCAGGATCATCAATCTTTCCACCGACGCGGCCCAGGTGTTCGCGGGGCAGATCGCCTATGGCGCGAGCAAGGCGACGCTGGAGGCGCTCACCCGCAGCATCGCCCTCGAGGTCGCGAAATACGGGATCACCGTGAACTGCGTCGCACCCGGCCCGACCCAGACGGGATGGATTGCTGCCGAACTGGAAAAAGCCGTCGTCCCGCTGATCCCGTTGGGGAAACTGATCCGGCCGGAAGATATCGCCGAAACGATCCTCTTCCTGGCAGGCGAACAGGCGGGCATGCTCACGGGACAGGTGATCAAGGTTTCCGGCGGACACGCCCTCTGAATCGAGTTGCGGTCCACAGTGATTTGAATCAAGGAAGGAAAACGTATGGAGAAGCTTCATTCCTACGGATGGATCTTTCTGCTGACGGCAATGGCCGGGGACCTGCTGGTGTCATGGTTCCTGTCGCTGTTCTACAGCGAATACAACTGTCTGAAAATGTCGATCAGCGCCCTCGGGAATCCGTCCAGCCCGGTGAGGGTCCCGTTCAATATCTGGATGCTTGCGGAAGGCATCCTGTTTCTGCTGGCGCTGCCCGCGGTCGACCGTTATTTCCGTTCCATCTCGGGCGGGATCACCACCGTGCTGATCGCGTTCATCGCGGTCTTTGCGGTCGGGGCGTGCATCTTCACCTGTTTTTTCAGCGTGAACGAGTCGCGGGACGTCGTCACGGTGGCGTCGAAGATCCACGGGGCGGGCTCGGTCACGGGGTTCATGCTGTTTCTTTTCGTGCCGCTTCTTATGGCGGGGCTTTACTTCAAGGACCACAACGGCACGATGGGGACCGTAAGCATCGTCTGCTTTGTCCTGGCGCTCGTTTTCTTCACGTTGTTCGTGATGTCCGACAAGCCGCATTTCAAGGGCACGTTCGTCGACAACGAAGGCCTGTGGCAGAGGCTGAACCTGCTGTTCATGTACCTCCCGCTGGCGATCACCTCGGTCATAGCTTTCTCGAAATGACCGCGAGGCGGGATCCCATCCGCCGATCGGCAAACAAAAAAAACGAATTCCTTCTAAATGCCCCTCTTGCCCCCCATGTTTTCTCACGTGGATAAGCGGGGTTGTGCACTTTTTTTCCCATTTCACACGAAAAAAGCGAAAAAAAGTCCGGAATCGATCTGTTTTTTGATTTTTCTTAAAAAACTTACAATAAATGTAAAGAAAGAATCGTTAAAAAAAATGTGTCCATTTCATTCAGTCATCACAACCGATCTTCCTCACCAACCAAACATGAAAGGAAATTCGTATGAAACACAGCTTTAACAAGATGCTGGCTTCCGGCTCGATCATCGCCGGATCTCTGCTCCTCGCCACAGTGCTCTCCGCACAGGCTCCGGCCGGCGGCGCACCCGCAGGCGGTGCGGCTCCCGGCGGCGCACCCGCAATGGGCGGCTTCGGCGGCGGCATGGGCGGCTTCGGCGGCGGCATGGGCGGCGGCCAGGG
>JAFXYP010000063.1 GCA_017541665.1 Lentisphaeria bacterium
CATTTCGAACGCGTACCAACTTTTATTCAAGATAAAATTGTGGAGAAATCTCAAAAATGAGTACCAAGCCCGCTCCCCGTCAGGTCCAGAAGTTCCGCATTAAGCTTCAGGCCTACGAACACCGCATCCTCGACCAGTCGGTCGCGGAAATCCTCAACACCGCCCGCCGCACCGGATCCCGCGTTGCCGGTCCGATCCCGCTGCCGACCCGGGTGGAACGTTTCACCGTCAACCGTTCCCCCCATGTGGACAAGAAGTCCATGGAACAGTTCGAGATCCGCACGCACAAGCGGTTGATGGACATCATCGATCCCACCGCCAAGACGGTCGACGAGCTGAAGAAGCTCAGTCTCCCCGCGGGCGTGGATATTTCCATCAAGATCGGCGGCTGATCCGCAGCCGTCGGACAAGGTCGGCGTCCGAACGGTTCGGGCGTTGGCCGGCAATTCGGCACCAAGGTCCTTTTTCCGATTGAGGACATGTGCCTGAAAGGAGAACAACATGAAAGGTTTGATCGGAAAGAAAGTCGGGATGACTCAGCTTTACGACGACAAGGGTGTGCTGACCCCTGTGACGGTCGTTCAGGCTGGCCCGTGCGTCGTCATCGACGTGAAGAATGTGGAACGCGACGGTTATTCCGCCGTGCTTTTCGGATTTGGTTCCCGGAAAGCGAAGAATGCAGGCAAGGCAGTTGCCGGCCAGGCCGCAAAGGCCGGAGTCAACACTCCGTCCATCATGAAGGAATTCCGCATTACCGACGATTCCAAGTTCGAGATCGGAGCCGAGATCGGCGCCGGCATCTTCGAGGAAGGTGAATATCTCGATGTCACTGGCGTTACCAAAGGACGCGGCTATCAGGGCGTCATGGTCCGCCATCATTTCAAAGGCGGTCGTGACGGACACGGCGGCGGCTGGCACAGAAAGCCCGGCTCCATCGGATGCCGTGAATCCCCCGGCAACATCATCAAAGGCAAGAAAATGCCCGGTCAGCACGGCAGCGTGAAGCGCACTGTGCAGAACCTGCGCGTTGTCAAAGTCGATTCCGCGGAAAATCTGATCTTTGTAAGTGGGGCGATCCCCGGACCCAACGGCGGCACCGTACTCGTCAGAAAAGCGATCAAGAAATAATCCCAAACTTACAAGGTGACACGTTATGAATCTCGATATTCTCAATATGAAGGGCGAAAAGGTCGGAGTCTACGAGCTCCCCGATACCGCCCTCGAACTGGAGAAGGGCTCCCAGGCGGTCAAAGACACCGTCGTCTCCTTCCTCAACGCGTGCCGTGCCGGCACCGCTTCCACCAAAACCCGCGGCCAGGTTTCCGGCGGCGGCCGCAAGCCCTTCAAGCAGAAAGGCCTCGGCCGTGCCCGCAGCGGTTCCTCCCGTAACGCCTCCTGGCGTCACGGCGGTGTGGCGTTCGGCCCCACCCCCCGCAGCTTCGCGACCAAGATCAACTCCAAGGTCCGCAGGCTTGCCCTCCAGCGTTCGTTCTCCGAGAGCGTGAAGAACTCCGGCGTCATCGTCGTCGACGACATCAAGTTCGAGAGCCCGAAGACGAAGGAAGCGGTCTCCGCTTTCAACGCCATGAAGGCCACCGGCAAAATCCTTTGCGTCGTTGCCGACTACGAGGAAAACTCCATCCTCGCCACCAGCAATCTTCCCGCCGTCTGCCTCATGAAGGCTTCCGCGGTCAACACCTATCAGGTCCTCTGGGCGGACATGCTCGTTTGCAGCAAGGACGCCATGGACGTGATCGTCAAGCGCATTGAGAAGGTGACAAAATGAAATCCTCCTACGACATCATCAAGCACATCATGATGACTGAGAAGTGCACGCTTCTCAAGGGCGCAAACCAGTATTCCTTCAAGGTCTGCTCCTGCGCCACGAAGACCGAGATCGCCGCCGCCGTCGAAGACATCTATGACGGCGTGAAGGTCAAGTCCGTCAACATCATGAACTACACCGGCAAGCTCAAACGCGTCGGAAAATCCCCCGTCCGCGGTCGCCGTTCCAACTGGAAAAAAGCCATCGTCACCCTCTCCGAGGGCACGATCGAGCTCGCATAAGGAGACACGCAAATGCCGATCAAAACTTACAAGCCCACGACGAACAACCGCCGCTACATCGGCGTCGTCGACTACTCCGCCGAGCTCACCAAGAAGGCTCCCGAGAAGGCTCTCACCAAGGGCATCCGCTCCACTGGCGCCCGCAACAACGTCGGCCGCATGACCGTCCGCTTCCGTGGCGGCGGCAACAAGCGCGCCTACCGCCAGATCGATTTTGCCCGCACCAAGACCGGTCCCGCGACCGTCAAGGCGATCGAGTACGATCCGAACCGCTCCGCGTTCATCGCCCTCATCTGCTACGAAGACGGCACGAAGTCCTACATCCTCGCGCCCGTCGGCCTCAAGGTCGGTCAGGTCATCGCTTCCGGCGCAGGCGCCGAGATCAAGCCCGGCAACGCTCTCCAGCTGAAGAACATCCCCCTGGGACTCCAGATCCACAACATCGAAATGACCCCCGGTCGCGGCGGCAAGATCGTCCGTTCCGCCGGCCAGTACGCCGTCCTCCGCTCCCGCGAAGGCGACTACTGCCAGGTCAAGCTTCCCAGCGGTGAAGTTCGCATGTTCCACATCAACTGCCTCGCCACCATCGGTCAGGTGGGTAACCTCGATCACATGAACGTCTCCCTCGGCAAGGCCGGCAAAGCCCGCTACAAAGGCTTCCGCCCCCACGTCCGCGGCGTCGTCCAGAACCCGATCGACCACCCCATGGGCGGCGGCGAAGGCCGTTCCTCCGGCGGCGGTCACCCCGTCTCCCCCTGGGGTCAGCTTGCCAAGGGCAAACGCACCCGTCACCCGAAGAAGCCGAGCAACAAGTTCATCGTCGAACGCAGGAGAAAGTAACCTATGGGCAGATCCATCAAAAAAGGTCCGTTTGTGGACTATCATCTGGTCGAAAAAGTCGAACGCATGGAAAAGGCCGGCGGCGCCAAGAAGCCGATCAAGACCTGGTCCCGCCGTTCCATGGTACTCCCCGAGTTCGTCGGGTATACCTTCAACGTGCACAACGGCAAGATCTTCGTTCCCGTCTTCGTCACGGAAAACATGGTCGGACACCGTTTCGGCGAATTCGCCCCGACCCGTACCTTCCACGGCCACGGCGTCATCTCCG
The DNA here is from genome assembly GCA_017541665.1 of Lentisphaeria bacterium. GTDB lineage: Bacteria > Verrucomicrobiota > Lentisphaeria > Victivallales > UBA1829 > UBA1732. The sequence continues at coordinate 3,176 of JAFXYP010000063.1, forward strand.
GCAAGACTGTCTAATCCGCAGTTTTCCGGTACCGTTTACGGTATTCTCTCCGGGATCCCCCTCAAAAGGGACCCCGGTTTTTTTATGTCTTTTGGTGTAGGGAGAAAAAAGGGACCCGGATGGCGGAAAAGTCCTGTCCCGAACGCGCGCAAAGGCCGTTTTCCGCGCTGTTCCCGGCCGGGATGGATCATTTCAGGGAGCTGGGGCCTGCGTGCGTCATGTGCCGCGGGAGGGGGTCTTCCGGGCATTCCTCGGCTATGCCGGCACACAGCGTGTGTGCGAGCGGAGCCGCACACGATATCAGCACACTTTGTGTGTGCGAACGGAGCCGCACACGATATCAGCACACTTTGTGTGTGCGAACGGAGCCGCACACGATATCAGCACACTTTGTGTGTGCGAGCGGAGCCGCACACGATATCAGCACACTCCGTGTGTCACTCTTCGCCGGAACAGGAATCCTCGACGGCGTGGACCAGCTGGACGAGCAGGGCGTTTACGGGTACTTGGATGCCGTGCTTGCGGGCGAGGGAGACGACCGAGCCGTTGATGAAGTCGATCTCGGTGCGGCGCTTGTGGATGCGGTCCTGAAACATGGAGGAGCACCCGGTGCGCGTGAGGACGCAGATCTTGTGCACGAGCTCCAGGATCTCCTCCCGGTCGAAGTCGATCCCGTCGGCCTTCGCCACGGTCAGGCCCTCGTCGACGATCTGCCGCACGATGTCCCAGCTGGGGCGATTGGACTGGATGAACCCGTTTTTGACCTCAAGAAGCATGGTAAGCGGGTTGATGGACATGTTCACGAGGAGCTTGCGCCAGATGAGCACGCGGACGTCGTTCGAGACGGAGATGTCGAGTCCGCTTTCGTCGAAGATCGAACGGATCAGCTCCACGTGCGGCGAATCCTTCGTGAACGAGCCGATGATGGTCTTGCCGTCCGCCGCGTGCAGGAAATGCCCGCTGCCGAGCAGCGTGCTGTTGTGGTTGGACGTGCCGATCACGATGCGGTCGAGCGGGAGGAATTTCACGATTTCGAGGTAGTTCCCCATGCCGTTCTGCAGCGAGACCACGATCGTCTTCGGGCCGATGAGCGACCGGTTCGCCTTCAGCGCGGCATACGTCTGGTGCGCCTTCACGAAGATCAGCAGGATGTCGACCGGCTCCTGCCGTCCGCGGCCGCTGACTTTCGCCGGGACGTTGAACCGGATCTCCTCGTCGTTTTCGACCATCAGGAGGCCGTTTTTGTTGATCTCGTCGACTTTTGCGGCTTTGTGGTCGAACAGCGTAAGGCTGATGTTCGGGTTTTTGCAGAGGTAGGAGGCATAGAGACAGCCCATGGCTCCTGCTCCGAGGATGGCGGCGTTCAGCATGGTCGGTCGGCCTTTCTCAGGTGGTTTGTGAAAAAAGATTCCGAATAATGTAGCACGGAAATGCCCGTTCGTCAAGTCCATGCGCGAAAAAGCGCGCGGAACGGACGGTTTCAGCGGGGCTTCCGCGCGAGCACGATCCCCTGCGTCAGCAGGATCGCACGGTTCAGGCGCTTCGCGATCGCCTCGCCGTGCCCGGCGCAGAGTCGGACGGCATCTTCCATCTGAATGGGGCGTTCGTCGGGGAACCGCCAGATGCCGAGTATTTCGGCGGCGCGGCGGATGAGACGGTAGGTGAGTGTGGGCGCGGGAAACGTGATGAGGACCAGTCCGCCGGGTTTCGCAAGCTCGAAATGCCGCCGGATCGCCGTCTTTGTCTGCTCCTCGGGGAAATGCTCCACGAGCCCGACGCTGAACACGAGATCGGCGGGGGCGATCGACGAGGCATCCGGCGTGAGAATGTCGGCGCGGAGCGCTTCCGTTTCCGGTCCGGGGTGTTTTTCCCGGAAAAGGTCGACTCCGCCCGGATTGCTGTCGACCGTCAGGTAATGCGAAGCGTGCAGACGCCGCATGAGCGGCGTGCAGAACGCGCTGTTTCCGCCGCCGAGCTCGATGATGCTGCCGCCCTCGGGAAATCCCGCTGCGGAGAGCATGTTTGTGAGGATGCGCCCTGTGATGCGTCGCGTGACGTGCGCCGTGACGAACGGCGATTCGTAGTAGCGGGTCCAGTCTGTGGCGGGCGTGTCCGGCATGAGTAGTTCGAACGATTGCTGATTCCACCCGCTCAGAGGATGGCGTCGCCCTGACTTTCGAGCGTGCCGTCTGCGATGGCGGCGCGGATGCGTTCCATCAGGGTGATGAAATAATGGATGTTGTGGATCGTGAGCAGGCGCGCCCCGAGGATCTCGTTCACGTTCAGCAGGTGCCGGATGTAGGCGCGCGTGAAGTGTGTGCAGGCGTAGCAGGTGCAGCGCGGGTCGAGCGGGGAGAAATCCTCCGCGAAGCGCCCGGCCTTGGCGGGGAGCGTGTCGCCGCCGCGCAGGAAGGCCGCCGCGTGTCTTGCCAGGCGGGTCGGCATCACGCAGTCGAACATGTCGACGCCGAACTTCACGCTTTCCAAAATCTGCTTCGGGGTGCCGACGCCCATCAGGTAGCGCGGCTTGTCCTCGGGGAGCAACGGTGCGACGAACGAGGTCACGTCGAACATCTCGTCTTGGGATTCGCCGACGGACACGCCGCCGATGGCGCAGCCGTCGAAGTCGAGCGAAGTCACATGGGCGGCGGATTGAGCGCGCAGGTCGTGGTACACGCTGCCCTGCACGATGCCGAACCTCAGCTGATGACCGTCCAGCGGCTGTTCGCGGGAGATCTCCTCCCAGCGCATGGTCATGGCAAGGGATTTCCCGGCGGCGTCGCGTGTGCAGGGGTAGGGCGTGCATTCGTCGAATGCCATCACGATGTCGGAGCCGAGATCGCGCTGGATGCGCATGGATTCGACCGGGCCGAGGAAGTGCCGCGAGCCGTCGATGTGCGAGGCGAACTCCACGCCGTCGGGCTTGACCTTGCGGAGCGGGGCGAGGCTGAAGACCTGGAATCCGCCGCTGTCGGTCAGGATCGGGCGCGGCCAGTCCTCGAATTTGTGCAGGCCGCCGGCGCGCCGGACCAGGCCGGATCCCGGACGGAGCATCAGGTGGTAGGTGTTCCCGAGAATGATGCTGACGTTCAGCTCCTCCAGTTCGCGCGGGGACATCGCCTTTACCGTGCCGCGCGTGCCGACCGGCATGAAGACCGGCGTGCGGATGGATCCGTGGGCGGTCTCCAGGACGCCGAGCCGGGCATGGGACACCTCGGAACGGCGTTCGACCGTGAAGCAGCTTCGGCTCATGGGCGGATGAACATCCCGTTCAGAACGCCCTGCACGGTCGCCTCGTTCACGCCGAGCACGCGGGCGATCTCGGCAGCGAAAAACGGCGTGGCGCCGGGGGCTTTGCCGGTGATGATGTTTCCGTCGTGTTCGACCAGCTCGCCGGTGTACTTGAGGCCGGGGCGCGTGCAGAGCTTTTCGGAACCGGGGTAGCCGGTCACGGTCTTCCCGTCCAGCACGCCGTACGCATGGAGCGCGATCGGGGCAGCGCAGATGGCGGCGGCGATCTTTCCCTTCGCGACGGCCTCGCGCACCATGGCGCCGAGCGCCTCGCAGTTCATCAGGTTCGTCGCGCCGGGCAGCCCGCCGGGCAGGATGATGGCGTCCGCGTCGGAACCGGGCGTATGCTCCAGGAACATGTCCGGGGCGACCCGGATGTCGTGCGCGCCGGAGACGATGGAGCCGGAGATGCCGGCGAGCATGGTCATGATGCCGCAGCGGTTGAGGATGTCGGCGGTGCCGAGCGCCTCGATCTCCTCGAAGCCTTCGGCGAGGACTACGATGGCCTGTTTCATGGAAGGACCTCCCGTGTGTTGTTTTGTGAAACGGTTTCGGAAATTAATATAGCACGGAGCCGCGCGGAATACAACATCTTTTTCGTCTTTTGCGCTTGCATATTGCCCTGAATACGGGTAAATTATCATTCAGTTGTTTACCTGAGAGGCTGAACCATGACCGAAACGATCCGCGACGACGGGCTTCGGGGCTTTCTGTCGTATCTGGCGGCGGAGAGAAACGCGTCCGCACACACATGTTCGTCCTACGCGCTGGACATCCGGCAGTGCGCGCAGATATGCCTGAACGCCGATCCGTTCGAGGAATCGGCGGACTGGGCGGGCATGAGCGTGTACGATGCCCGTGACTTCGTGGCGTCGCTGAACAAGGACGAACTGGCGCGCAGCTCCATCATGCGCAAGCTCTCCGCCATGCGGTCGTTCTACCGCTACCTGATTCGCGAGGGGCGCGCGACCGCGAACCCCTTCATTGGCCAGGCCTCTCCGCGCCGTCCGAAGCTCCTCCCGAAATACATGACCGTGGACGAGGTGGGACGCCTGCTTGCCGCGCCCGCGGCAGTCTGGGCCGACCATGCGGAATTCGGCCTCGCGAAAACGCCCGAGGCCGCCGCGTTCGCCGCCGCCCGTGATGCCGCGGTCCTGGAGGTGATCTACTCCGGCGGCCTCCGCATCAGCGAAGCGCTGGGGCTGAACTTCGGCGACGTCGATGCGTTTTCCGGCGTCATGAAGATACGCGGCAAGGGAAAGAAGGAACGCCTCTGCGCCCTCGGGAATCCCGCGCAGCGCGCCCTCCGCGCCTACCTCAAACAGCGCCGCACGCTGTCGTCCGACCAGTCGCCCCGCGCCGCCATCTTCCTGAACCAGCTCGGCGGACGCCTCACGGCACGTTCGTTCCAGCGGTTCTTCAAGCTCTATCTCGCGCAGGCCGGACTGCCGCCCGACCTGACCCCGCACAAGCTCCGGCATTCGTTCGCCACGCATCTGCTGGACGCGGGCGCCGACCTGCGGAGCGTTCAGGCGCTGCTCGGCCACGAGAACCTCAGCACCACGCAGATCTACACGCACGTCAGCACGGAACACATGAAGAGGATCTATGAAAAAGCGCACCCGCATGCCTGACGCTGCAAAACAGCCCGGAAAAATCTCCTCCCCGGATCCCGGGCAGATTTCCGCTTCCGCCGTACGGGAGTCCTTCGCCGCCCGTGTCCTGTGGCGCACGGCGGAGCTTTTCGCGTGCCTGCTGACCGTGCTCCTGCCGATCAAATTCGCCTCGTTCGTGAGCACGCCGGAAGGCGGCGCCCTGTACTGGAGCGATCCGGTCCCCCTGCTTGTCATCTCCTGGCCGCTGCCCGTCTTCATGATGGCGGCGTCCGTCCTGCTCGTCCTCACCCTCGCGGCCGCGCTGTTCCGCCGGGACCGTATGACGCCGTGTCCGCCGCTGATGAAATACGGCAGGCTCTGGATCGTCCTCGGCGGCGTGAGCATCCTCGGATTCGTGGATGCCTCCTGCCAGGGGTATCCGCCGCAGATGGTCGCCCACACGCTGTCGCTGGCATGCTATGCGCTGTCGCTGGCGATCCTGCTCTCCGGACGCAAGGATTTTTCCCGGATGCTGACCGGTTCGCTGGTCCTCGGCGGCGTGCTGTCGCTCTGTTCCGGCCTGTACCAGTACCGGTACGGGTTCGAGGCCCTGCGCGAGCACGTCCAGACGAGATCGGCGGCCGCAGGGCGCGAGATCGTCAATGAAAACATGGCCATCCGCATCGGCGAAGCCCGCCTCCAGGCCGACTTCAATTCCTGCAACGTTTACGGCGCGTACCTCGCCGCGCTCCTGCCGTTTCTCACGGTCCTCTTCTGGCGGTTCGGCAACGAGCGCGTCTCCCCCCCGAAGCTCTCCCGCCGTCTCTTCGGCGGTCTCGCCTTCGCCGTGACGCTCTTCCTGCTCGTGAAGACGGACAGCCGCGGCGCGGTGTTCTCCCTGCTTGCCGCGGGCGCGGCCGTGTTCTTCTTCTCCCGCCTGCCGCGCAAATGGAAGCTGGCGGGCGCGGGGCTCCTGCTCCTCGGTGCCGCCGGGCTCGCCGCCATGGTCGCCTTCGGACGCGGCGCGCTGTCGATGTACGTGCGGTTCGACTACGTGCAGTCGGCCGCCCGGATGATGTTCGCGCATCCGCTGACGGGTACCGGCTGGGGCGACTTCCTGCACGACCACATGATCTTCCGCCTGTGGCGCGACAAGGAGGCGGCGCACTCTCCGCACAACATGGTGATGCTGTTCGGGTCGCAGTGCGGGATCGCGGGGTTCGCGGCGGCGCTGGCTGTGCTGGCCTACCCCGTGTGGGCCGTCTGCCGCCAGGCGCGCCGGACGGACTGGCGTGATCCGCAGGACGTTTTCGCGCTCGTGCCGGGGTTCTCATGCCTGGTGCTTTCTGCCGGGACTCTGCTCGATATCGGATTCGAGACGACCGCCTATGCCGGCGTCCTGATCGCGTTCTCCCTGCTCGTCCTGCTGCGGGACGCCCCCGCGGAACCGGCCGACCGCCGCAGAAACCCGTCCCCCTGGATCGTGGCGGTCCTGCTGATGTTGTTTGCGGCGACGGTGTTCCGGTTCTCCCGGGACGTGTTCCGGGCGGAAAAGGCCTACTCCGCGCTGCTCAGCGAGCTGAACCCCGAATACTCGTTCGAGCATCAGAACGAACCGGGCTACGTGCCGCCGCTGAACCGGGTGCAGTATCTGCTCCGCGAGGCAGTCAAGGCAGACAAGCTGTCGCCGTTCCCATGGAGCGCTGCGGCGGACTACATGTTTGCGACCGGAGAGACGAAGAAAGCCATGACCAGCCTCGATCAGGTCATCGAGCTGGACCCGCTCCAGTCCGCTCACTATGTCAAACGCGCCCGCATGAACTACTGGCTTGCGGGCATGAACGTGACCGACGACGTGGAAGAGGACCTCGAAACCGCACGCCGTCTCGCCCCGAAGAACCCCGAACTCGACCGGCCCGACGCGGACATCTGCCGCGCGGCCTTCACCCGGAAGGAACCATGACCATGAAAAGCGCCTGGGAACTCGCACTCGAACGCAGCGGCGGTGCCCTGCAGGAACTCTCCCCCGAGAAGAAAGAGAAAATCGCCGAGCTGGAACGCGCCGCGCAGGCGAAGATCGCCGCCGCGAAGATCACCGCGGAACACAAGCTCGCGACCATGACCGACCCCGACGAGATCGACCGGCTGAAGGAAGGTCTCGTGAACGAGATCCGCTCCATCGAGGAGTCGCTCGCCCGCAAAAAAGAGGCCGTGCGCGCCGAATGAAACTCTACTTCGACAACGCTGCCGCGGTCCCCGTCCGCCCCGTCACGATGGCGCGCCTCGCCGCCCTCGCGCAGGATTTCTCCGCCAACCAGGAGGCGTCCGGTGCGGCTGCCGAGGCCGTGCGGGCGGCTTTGTCGACCGCGGAACACCGCCTGCTGAATGCCGTCTGCGGTTCGCGGGCGCAGGGGCGCTCCGTGCTGTGGACGAACACCGGCACCGACGCCGTCCGCGCCGCGGTCATGGCGTTTCTGCTGACCCCGGAGAAGCACGGCGGGGTGCTGTTCACCGACGGCGAGCACGCGAGCATCCCCCCGGCGCTCGACATGCTTCCGGCGTCCTGTCCGCGCAACCGCGTGAAACTCCTGCGCGACGGCCGGATCGACCTCACAGACCTCTCCATGAAGCTCAGCGAACGCACCCGTCTGGTGGTGTTCCACTGGGTGCAGAGCGAGACCGGCGTGATGCAGGACCTCGCCGCCGTGCATTCCATGGTGAAATCCATCGCGCCCCAGGCGGCCCTGCTCGTCGACGCCATCCAGGGTGCGGGCAAGCTCCCGTTCGATTTCGAGGCCGTCCAGCCGGAGTTCTTCCTGGTTTCCGGCCAGAAATTCGGCTTGCCGGGCGGTGCGGCTGTGATCTACAGCGATGAATTCCGCCCCGCCGTGAAGAAGATCCGTTCGGACCGCCACGCCGTCGGGCGCGTTCCGCCGCCGTTCTGCCTGCTGCTGGCGGAAACGCTCGGCGGGCGCATGGCGACGATGGGCGGCGACCTGGACTACATCCGGGAACTTCGTGGAAGGTTCCTGTCCGAGCTGAAGGATGCCCTGCCGGACGGCAGCTGGCGCGAGACGGTCCCGGCGGAAAATGCCTCCCCGTACATCGTGCATCTGCTTTTCTCCGGCGGAGCGCAGACGTACCAGGGGGCGATCCTCACGCGCATCATGGCCAAATTCGGCGCGTCCATCGCCTCCGGCAGCGCGTGCGACGCGGAAACCGGGACGCCTTCGCGCGTGCTGACCGCGATGGGATTGAGCCGAGACGAGGCGTATTCCGCCGTCCGGGTGTCGTTCTTCGATCACAATACGCCGGACGAGGCGGCGGAACTGGCGCACCTGCTTGCGCGTGCCGTCCGCGAATACTGAAATCGGGTGAAACGGAATTCCGGCAGGCCTGAACTCAGGAAACCGCTTTTGCCGCCGAAATGAGCGACGGCAGGATCTTCGGCAGGTCGCCGGCTCCGATGATGGCCGCGACGTCGCCCGTTTTGAGCTCGAGTCCGGCGCGTGCGCCCATTTCGTCCCAGCTGCCCGCGAGCGCGGTCCCGCCGACCGCCGACGCGAGGTCTTCCGAGGTGTATTTCCCGCTTCCCGTCCAGGCTGCGAAGACCGGCGTGACGAACACGCGGTCCGCCTTCTTCAGTTCAACCGTGAACTCGTCGAAATACCGCTCAAGCCGTGCATAGCGGTGCGGCTGGAAGATGACGACGAGGCGGCGTCCCGGGTAAAGCCCGCGCAGGGAACGGATGCTTTCGCGGAGCTCGGTCGGATGGTGCGCGTAGTCCTCGATGACCGTGGCTGCGCCGTTCCATCGCACGGACAGGCGGCGTTCGACGCCGGGAAAGCCCCGGAGCGTCTTTCCCGCCTCGGCGGGATCGAATCCGAGCGATTCCGCGGTCTTCACTGCGATCATGCCGTCCAGCCGCTGGAAATGACCGAACCCGGGCAGGAAATCGTCCGGCAGGCCGTCGAGCTCCAGGCGGACCGCCTGCGGATGGTCCTCGAACAGCCGGTCGGTCTCCTCCGAGGCGCAGTACAGCAGCTTTGCCGACTGCCCGGCGAATGTCCTGAAATTGTGTTCCAGCGCCTCGAATCCGCCGAGGCTCCACGCGTGGTCGTCCTCCACGTTCGTGACGATCCCGAGGTGCGGATGCAGCAGCGCGTGCGTGCCGTCGCTTTCGTCCGCCTCGGTGATGAAGAGATCGCCGTCGCCCGCCGCGCCTGCGCTTTCCCAGCCCGTCACGGCTCCGCCGACCATGTATCCGGGATTCGCGCCGAGTTCGCGCAGCAGCCACGCCAGCATCGCGCTTACGCTCGTTTTGCCGTGCGAGCCGCTGACCGCCACGGGCCGGGCGTACGAATCCGCCGTGACCGCGAGCGCTTCGCCGCGGCGCAGGACCGGCAGCCCGCGCCGCATAGCTTCCGCGACCTCGGGATTGTCCGGGCCCGCCGCCGAAGTCCGCACGACCAGAAGGCCGTCGTTTTCCGCCGGGAGGTTTTCGACGCGGTGCCCGGCGGGCGCGATGTGCGCGCCATGCCTGCGGAGCGCCGCCGCGGCGGCGTTGTCGAGCAGGTCGGAACCGGAGACGCGGAACCCCTTTTCGAGGAGGATCCGGGCGAGCGGGGCGCAGCCTGCTCCGCAGCAGCCGATGATATGGGCGGATCGGAAGGAGGAAAGCGGCGGGAGGTCCATGGTTCTGCTCTGTCCGGGATGTTTTGAAATATTTGAAAACCGGGGAAAGAAGATTCGAAAACGGTCCGGCGCCGCGGCTTAGGAGCCGGGCTCCTCTTTCGGCAGGGCCTTCTGCGCATCGTGGAGTTCGGCGACGGCGGCACGGATGCCTTCGGGCGCCCGGAAAACGGCGGTCCCGGCGACGATGACGTTGACGCCCGCCGCGGCGGCATCCCGGACATTCTCGTGCGTGATGCCGCCGTCGATCTCGATATGAGCGTGGCTGCCGATCCGGCGGAGCATCTTTCGGATCTCGGTTGCTTTCTTCAGCATTTCCGGCTGGAACTTCTGCCCGCCGAAGCCGGGTTCCACCGACATTACCAGCACCATGTCGATTTCCGGCAGGACCGCCTCGATCGCCGAAGCCGGCGTGCCCGGTTTGAGCGTGATCCCTGCGGAACACCCGAGCGCGTGGATCTGCCGCACGACCGCCGCAGGGTCGCACTCGCTCTCGATATGGAACGTGATGTGGTCGGCGCCCGCTTCCGCAAACGGTTCGATATAGCGTTCCGGGTGGACCAGCATCAGGTGAACGTCGAAGGGCAGCGCGGTGTATTTTCGCATGGACGCCACGACCGGGGGGCCGAACGTGATGTTCGGGACGAAATGGCCGTCCATGATGTCCAGATGGATCATGTCCGCTTCGGCGCGTTCCGCGGCCTCAAGCTCGCTTGCGAGGCAGGCGAAATTGCATGCGAGGACAGAAGGAGAGACCAGAAGCCGATTGTTTTTGAATTCACTTAACGGGTGTTTGATCATGGGTAGCTTCTTTCTGTTAGGATGCGGACTTCGGCGGCGGATACGGACCGCGTTCGAAGTCCAGCCAGCGCCGGTGCGTCCAGAGCCATTGCTCCGGGAAACGCCGGATCTGCGCTTCGATCATGTCCGTGTAAAGCTGGGCAACGGCGCGAATGTCGGCTTCCATGCAGCCAGTGGGCTGGTAGTCGGGCATCTTCGCGCAGTGGAACGTGAAATGGAAATCGTCGTCGTCGCGGATCAGGTACGGCATTGCGATCGGCGTGTGCGTGCGGAGATACAGCCATGCCGGCGTCTTCTGCGCCATGGCCGGGTGGCCGAAGAACGTGACTTCGACGCCCTCCGGCGGGACGGCATGCTGGTCGGATACGATCGTGACGTTCTCCCCGGCCTTGTGGGCCTGGATCAGCGGACGCACGCCCAGGTCCTTGGAAAAGCTCCTGTGCAGGTAGCGGCAGCGGCGGGCATAGACATAACGGTTGATCTTCGGATTGTCCATCGGGCGCATGATGCTCATCATGCGCTGCTTGGTAATGTAGCTGTGAAGTCCGCCGGCGAGCTCCCAGTTGCCGAAATGCCCGGTCGTCAGGATGATCTGCGGAGCGGTCGCCGGATCCATGAACTCCCGCGTCAGGGGATCGTCGGCGATGCGGATGTGTTCGCTGAAGTTATCCTCGTTCACGATCTGGTCGAACTTCACCATCTCGACGTAGACTCTGGCGAAATGCTTCAGGCTCTCCAGGGCAAGCCTGTTCGCCTCCGCCTTCGTCTTCACGAATCCGGAGTGCAGGATGCGTTCCGGCGTGCGCGTGCCGTGCCGGCTGCTGAAATGGCGCACGCACCAGGCGATGAAGTCCAGAACGGCATAGGCCGCGTGAAGCGGCAGGACCCGGACCAGCGTGGTCACAAACACGAAGAGCGCGTACTCGGCGTTGACGGCAAGCGCGGACTTCTTTTTCTTTCGTTTCTTTTCCGGGTTCGTGTTCACGGCGCGGGTTCCTCGGCGGACAGGGCGTTTTGTTGTTTTGCAAAACTATAATATACACCGCACATGCGGAAAATGAAAACGGTTTCGGTGAAAAACAACATATTTGCCCGACAAAAAGCGGGAGAAAACCGTATCAGGGGTCCTCTCCCGCTATTCCGCGCCGTTCTTCATGCGGCGCCGGGACGGTCGGTCATTTCCGCTCCGGTTTGTCTCCGGAACGTTCCCGGTCCCATTCTTCCAACTTGCGTTCGGCGAAGCTGCGTCCTCCCAGGCCGAATGCAATGGCGAACGCTACGGCGAAGGCGCCGAGCACGATGCCGAATGCGAGAAGCGCCGCCGTGCCGCCGATTCCTGCCGTGGTGAGGGCGGCGGCGCCGGCAAAGAACAGCACGGCGATCCGCACGGCGAACAGGAAGATGTGCGACTCCACGCCGTTGCGGCGCACGAAATCGGCGGCGAGATCCGCCAGCATCATGCCGAGCAGGAAGACCACCGCGCCCAGCACCAGGCGTCCGGCGAACGGCAGGAAGGAGCGTACGAGCCGGGCGGATTCGTCCAGCCGGAGGATTTCCAGCGCGGCGATCAGGGCGAAGATCAGGATGCCGGCGAAAACCAGTTTGCCGGCGATGCCGGATGGACTCATGGTCCCCTGCGCCTTCCAGCCGAGCTCGCCGATGCGGCTGTCCAGCCCGGCGTCCGCCAGCAGGCGGGCGACGAGCCGGGCGACGAGGGCGCCGACTGCAAACGCGATGAACAGCACGATCGCGGCCGCCACGAGGTTCCCGGCGCAATCCAGCATGCGCGTGAAGAGATGCGAAACGGAATTCGTGAGCGATTCGATGCCGAGCGCCGAGAGCGCTGCCGCCGTTACGGGGATCACGATGCAGACGAACACCAGCACGCCGCAGATCCGCGCGAGGCTGTCGCGTGAGAAAAGCTTCCCGCCCGTCTGTTCGGCGTCTCCGAGACCGCCGGACGCCAGCACGAGGCGTTCCACGAGCTTGCGGAGGACCGTGGCGAGAAACAGCCCGACGGCGGCGATCAGCACGGCGGCGAAGATGCGCGGCAGGTACCGCATTACATCCGCGGTCATCGCTTCGAACGGGCGTTCCAGCCCGGTAATCTTCAATGCGCCGAGGATCGCCGGCACGAACGCCAGGATGATCAGCCAGAAAAGCGTCGTGGCGATCGTGAAGCTCAGGTTGCATTCGCGTCCGCCCGTGTCGACCGCGCCTTCGATCTTCTCGTCCAGGTGCAGCGCATGCATCAGGAGCAGCGAGGCGTACCGGACCGCCGCCGCCACGCCCCACGCGATCAGCCCCAGGACCGTCGCCGCGAAAACATTCGGCAGGAACCCGATGACATCGGAGAGGACGTTGCGGAGCGGCGAGGCCGCATCGTGCAGGCTGAGCAGGCTCATCGACTGCACGACGGCAAGCAGGAAGACGATCCAGAAGACGATCCCTGCGGCGATCTTTTCCGCACGGGCCGCCGGGGCAGCCGCTGCCTCGCTCGAAATGCACATCGAGAGGTGTTCCCCGATGCGGCACCGCCTCATGCATTTGAAGGTGAGTTTCTGAAGGATCCAGGCGACGATCCACCCGGCAAACAGGACCAGGATCGCGAGCAGGATCCGGGCGATCCCGTATTTCGTCAGCAGGTCGATGAGCATGTCCCAAAAGTCTTTCATGGCGCACTCCTTTCGTTTGAACGGCGTTGTTGTTTGCGGGATTACTATACCACGGCCCGGAGAAAAATGCAACCGGCGAAACTTTTTCCGGCGGACATCCGGCCGTTTTTCCGTGCCGGGAATTCCTCGTTTTCCGATTTCGCCGTGTCTTGCTTCTCCTGTTGTCCGGCATCGTCATCCACGGCAATGCGCCCGGACGGGACAGGTGTGGCAGCCCGTGTTTCCCTCTGCTGCGGCGAACGCATCACAAAGTTTGTTTTTTGGGGAGAAGAAAGCTCATTTTCGGGAAAAGGCATGGAAAAACCCGTTTTTTTCGGAAAAAAATGTGTTTTCCGGCTTTTTTCGGCTTGAAAAAACGAAACCAGCTTGTATAGTAGCATGAAAAGCAGTGGTCCATCCACGCTTTTAAGCTCAAAACTGATAAAACCGACCATCATCTGCCTGGCGTCCGCGAGGCCGCCGGCAAAACAATTGCAAGGAGTCAAACTATGTCCCACAAAACTCTGAAAGCGATGTTCACGGTCCTCTGCACGCTCGTTTGCGCAGCCGGCGTCGTGAAGGCTGACCAGCCCGTCATCAGCCATGTGTACACGGCCGACCCGAACGCCTTCGTGTTCAACGACCGCATCTACATCATCTGCAGCCACGACCTCCCCAATCAGCGCGGCTACGACCTGTTCGACTACGAACTCGTCTCCACCGACGACCTCCAGAACTGGACCGACCACGGTTTCGTGTTCTCCGTCGGCCGAAACCATGATTTTGGCTACGGCAGAGGCAAAGGCCCGTACGGTGAGGACCAGACCGTTGCTCCGTGGGCAGGTCACTGCTACGCCCCCGGCACCGCGATCCGCGACGGCAAAGTCTACCTCTACTTCCCGGACGGCGGCTCCTCCATCGGCGTGGCCGTGGCGGACAAGCCGGAAGGCCCCTACACCGACCCGCTCAAAAAGACCCTCATCGCCGGCAACGTCTCCAACTACGCGTCCCGCTGGCTCTTCGACCCCGCCGGATTCGTCGATGA
>JAFXYP010000064.1 GCA_017541665.1 Lentisphaeria bacterium
AACGTCTGCAATCCGAAATCGCCGAAATCCAGTTTGTTGCAACGTTGGGACAGCCCGGCGTTATTACCGCGCTGCACCTTTCTGTGCTTTACTCTTTTTGGCATTAACGGCATTTTGCATTTCCTCCGTGAGTTCCTTGTGACAGATCCAAACCTTCACGCCGATTTTGCCGGCGGTCGTGTTGGCTTCGGTGAATCCGTAATCGATGAAAGCCTTCAGGGTCTGAAGCGGCGTGCGCCCTTCCTTGTAGGTTTCGGTGCGGGCCAGTTCCGCGGCGCCGAGGCGGCCGGAGCACTGGATTTTGACGCCTTCGGCGCCGAGTTCCATGGCGGTCTGGATGGCCTTCTTCATGGCACGGCGGAAACCGATGCGGCGTTCGAGCTGGGCAGCCACGTTCTCGGCGACGAGCTGAGCGTTGGTCTCGGGCTGCTTCACCTCGATGACGTCGACGATGAGCTCCTGCCCGTCGGCGAGCAGCTTGCTCACTTCGTCGCGCAGTCTGTCGATCTCGGCGTCCTTGCCGCCTTTTTTGCCGAGCAGAACGCCCGGGCGAGCGGCGAAGATGGTGGTGCGAACGCGGTTGAAATAGCGTTCGATCAGGATGTTGGAGATCGCAGCCTGATTGTAGTTCTTCTTAATGAAGGTGCGGACCTTGCGGTCTTCGTGAAGCCACGTCCCGAAGTTGTCCTTGCGGGCGAACCAACGGGAGCACCAATTCTTGTTCAGGGCAAGTCTGAGCCCGATTGGATTAATTTTTTGTCCCACTGTGACTTCCTTTCATCTCAGTCGTCGGTAAGAACCACCGTGAAGTGGCTCATGCGTTTGCGGATTCTGCCCGCCATGCCGCGCGCCTTCGGACGGAACCGCTTCAGCATCGGACCGGGGTCCGCGACTGCGGTTTTGACCATCAGGGACGCTTCGTTCATGCCGTTCTCAGCTGCAGCCGCCTTCGCGCATTTGAGCGTCTTGGCGAACAGCTTGGCGGCCTTCCTCGGGGAAAGTTCCGCGATTGCAAGCGCATCGGCGTAGGATTTTCCCTGGATGACCCGGGAGAAATCCATACCCTTGGACGGAGCAATGCGGACATACCTTGTTACTGCCCGAACTTCCATGTTGTTCTCGCTTTGTTGCTATGGTTTTGGGTTGAAGATGGTGCGAATTGTATGTATTTAAGCATCCCGGACCCCGCGGCACAATGCACCGCAAGACCCGGAACGGGTTTCCAATGGAGCTGCCGTCCGCCGCGTCTGATACCGGGCATTTTCAGCTGGGCTGAGTGTCCCCGGGCAAGGATCGCATAAAACAGCGAATTGGACTGCCGCCACCTTTTCTGCGGCAAACAGAGTTAATAATATACCTTCTCATTTCCGTTTTTTCCAGTCCGTTTCCAAAAAAATCGCATTTTTTTTTGATTTTTTTCGTTTCGTCCCGGAAAAAATAAAAAATGCAATATCTGATATTTATTTGCTTTTCCTCTTTTTTGTCCCGCGGAACAGCCGGTCGACCGCTTTCACGAACCGCATCGTCCGTGTCATCTTCGGTTCGATCGCCCCTTTCGGGCAGTGTTCCTGGCAGCAGAAACACCGGATGCAGTGCGGGAGGTCGAAGTCGGGTTTGCCGCCGGAGAGCTTCAGGGATTTCGGCGGGCACATCTTCACGCAGACGCCGCATCCGACGCATTTGTCCGGGTCGACCTTCGGATTGACGACCAGCGCCTTGTAAAGGGGCTTCTGAATCCATCTCGGGATGCCGACGCCGAGATGCAGCTGCGCCATGTCCATGACGGGGCGTTCCGGGAGCGCCAGGGGTTCGCAGACGGGCGGCGTGTCCAGGATCCCGACCGATTCCGGCGCCGGGAAGAGACCGCGCGCCTTCGCCCGTTTGATGATATGGAGTTCGTCGGGATCGACCCCGAGCACCCGCGCCGCCGCGGCGTCGAGCGCCAGTGCGTCCGTGCCGCCCGCGATGAAATTCCGGTCCGTCGGAGTCCCGGACCCGGGGCCGTTGCCCTCCATGCAGGTGACGGCGTCGAGCAGGTTGAACGCCGGGCGGACGACGAGATAGAGGTCGATCAGCATGTCGGCGAATTTGTCGTAGTCGCGTCCGACGGCGAGGTGCCAGGCGAGACGGTCACCGCCGTTGACGAGACCGAAGAGGTTCTTGACGCAGAAAGTCAGCGTCATCATGCCGTGCGTCTTGGCTTTTGCCAGGTCGGCGACGAAATCGTACTCGCGGAACTCGTCGGCGATCTCCAGATTGCGGAAGCAGACGGCGTCGAGCGGGGGCTGTTTCCGGTAGTTCGTGAAATTGGCGGCATCGACGCCGAGCGATTTCAGTTCGTCGGAGATTCCCATGGCACGGAGGATCTGCGGCGTGGTCTGCACGGCGGGGTTCTCCAGGATGGCGACGCGCGAAGCGCCCGCGTCCAGAAACACTTTCGCCGTTTCGACGATGAACCGCGGGTTCACGGCCTGCGGATCGTTGGCTTTGCGCCAGGCCAGCAGATTGGGTTTCAGCATCACTGTTTTGCCGGAGACGCCGCCTGCAGCTTTGATCTGCGGGTGCAGGACGTGCTCCAGCGCCGGGCGCAGGGCTTGTGTCGTGTAGTCGGTGCAGGGTGCGAACGCCAGCCGGATGGGCGTGGTGCTGTCAGCGGGGGTGTTCCCCTGCGTCGCCGCGTCGGGCGCTATTTGTTTTTCAGCCATTGGATGCGTTTCGTGATGTCGGCGACGTGTTGGAGGCCTTTTGGTTTCTCAAAACACTTAATATAGCATCATCCCGGAGAAATTCAAAATGATGCTTGAAAAAATCAGGGCGCGCGTGTATTGTATTCAGTTAGGAAATGAGAAAGCGGAACGATCGTACGGGAACGCGTGTCCGCATCTTTTTTTGAAAGAGGTAACCATGGCAAATCTGGAAACGCCGTGCGCCGGCGAAAAAGACGGGGTTCCGCTCCCGTGTCTCGAACCCGGATTCCGTCCGGCCGTGCTGGAGCGCCTTTGTTTTCGGACCGCGGTCCGTGCGTCGCGCCGGTCGAGGCCGCTGAAGCTCGCGGTTGCGACGCCTTCCGGGCAGGTCATCTCGGTCGAGACTGTCGTGTATGGCGCGCCGAACGAGGTGGAAGCCGCGGCGAACGTCCGCCATGCGGAACGCCTCGTAAAGTCTCTGTTGTGGATCGGCGGCGGGAGCCGGATTGTTGTCGCCGGGGCGGATGACGTGGCCGCCGAACTTGCGAAAATTTACGCTCCGGGCGGCGAACGCGCGTTCGATTTCGCCAGCATGACGAGAATTTACGAGACCCCGCTTGCCGTCGAGTCCGTTCCGTTCGAAGATGCCCCGGCGGCATCCGAGCCGCAGAACGGCCTCGGACGGCATTTCGAGGGTTGCCGCGTGGGATTCGATCTCGGCGCGAGCGACCGCAAATGCGCCGCCGTACAGGACGGCAAGCTCGTTTTTTCCGAGGAAGTCGTGTGGAACCCGTCCGCGCAGGCCGATCCCGCCTGGCACCGCGCGGGCATCAACGACTCCATCCGCCGGGCCGCCGCGCATCTGCCGCGCGTCGACGCCATCGGCGGCAGCGCCGCGGGCGTGTACATCAACAACCGCGTGCGGATGGCCTCGCTGTTCCGCAGCGTCCCGCCGGACCGCTTCGATCAGGAAGCCGCGCCCGTATTCGAGTTCGTTCATGACGACTGGAAGGGCGTGCCGTTCGCCGTCGTGAACGACGGGGAAGCCGCCGCGCTCGCCGCCTCGATCCAGCTCGACCGGAACGGCATCCTCGGGGTGTCGTTCGGCAGCAGCATGGCGGGCGGATATGTGAACGGCGCCGGGTGCATCACGGGCCGCCTCAACGAGCTCGCGTTTGTGCCGGTGGACCACTCCGCCTCCGCGCCGCGCGACGAATGGAGCGGCGACCGCGGATGCGGCGTGAACTATTTCTCCCAGCAGGGCGTGGCGCGTCTCGCCGCGGCTGCCGGGCTCGTTTTTCCCGTGGGCATGCCGCTGCCGGAGGTGCTTCTGGGGGTCCAGGGGCTCGCGGAAAAAGGCGATGAACGTGCGCTGAGCATCTTCCGCAGCATCGGGACGGCGTTCGGATACACCGTCGCGGGATTCTGCGATTTCTACCCGCTCGTCAATACCGTCGTCATCATGGGCCGCGTGACGAGCGGCGCCGGCGGCGATGTCATCAGCCGCGAGGCGAACCGCATCCTCGCGGATGTGTTTCCCTCGCTCGAAACGACCGTGTCCGTGCCGGACGATTCCCTGCGGCGGCACGGTCAGGCCATCGCGGCGGCTACGCTCGCGGAAATCCGGACCTGATCCTATTTCAACTCAACAGACATAAAACAGGAGACGAAAAACATGAAAGAAATGACCTTGATGGTGCTTGCCGCCGGAATGGGCAGCCGCTACGGAGGCCTGAAGCAGATCGATCCGGTCGGGCCGAACGGCGAGATCATCCTCGACTATTCCATCCACGACGCCATGCAGGGCGGGTTCAACAAAGTCGTGTTCGTGATCCGGCGCGACATCGAACAGGCGTTCCGCGAGGCCGTCGGCGCGAAATGGGAGAGCCGCATCGCCGTGGAATATGCGTTCCAGGAGCTTGATGCCCTGCCCGCGGGACACGGTGTTCCCGAGGGCCGCCAGAAGCCGTGGGGCACCGGCCACGCCGTGCTCTGTGCCGCCGACAGGATCTCCGGTCCCTTCGCCGCCATCAACGCGGATGATTTCTACGGACGAAGCGGGTTCGTCCAGCTCGGTGCGGCGCTCGCCGGAAACACCGATCCCGACCGTCATTTCATGGTCGGGTACCCGCTCCGCAACACGCTCTCCAAGTTCGGCTCCGTCTCCCGCGGCGTCTGCACGGCCAACCCGGACGGCACGCTGAAGGAAGTCACCGAACGCACGAAGATCGAACCGGACGGCGCGGTTGGCGCGGTCGCCGTCGACGAGAACGGCGCGAAGCTCGCGTTCACCGGCGGCGAGATCGTCTCCATGAACTTCTGGGGCTTCATGCCGTCGCTCTTCGAAGGTCTCCGCGGGCTTTTCGAGGCATTTCTGCGCGAACACGGATCCGAGCTCAAATCCGAGTTCTACCTCCCCGCCGCCGTCGCCTCCATGATCGGAGCCGGGCAGGCGTCCGTCGGCATTCTCGAAAGCCGGGATTCCTGGCTCGGCGTCACCTACCGCGAGGACAAGCCCCGCGTGCAGGCCGGCATCGCCGCGCTGGTCGAGTCCGGCGTGTACCCGTCGCCGCTCCTCGGCTGAACTTAGATCTTTCAGGAAAAACACCATGTCCGTTTCCGCGCGCACCGCACTGGAAGCCGCTTCCTTTTTCGAGCTCGGCGGCAGGGCCGTCTCCGCGACGGCGTTCGGCAGCGGGCACATCAACGACACCTTCGCGCTGACGGTCGAAAAGCCAGCCTCCGAAGCGTTCGTGCGGTTCGTCCTCCAGCGCATCAATCCGCACGTTTTCCCGGACCCGTTGTCCGTGATGGACAACATCGTTCGCGTAACGCGGCATCTCAGGGAGAAATATGCGATCCTGCCGGATGCCGGGCGGCGCGTGCTGACCGTGGTCCCCGCCAGGAATGCCTGGCCGTGCCAGTTCGACGGATCCGGCGCGTGCTGGCGCTGTTACCGTATGATCGAAGGCGCGGGGACCGTCGACGCCGTGCGGGAGCCCGCCCAGGCCAGGACCGCCTCGTTCGCATTCGCCCGGTTCGCACGCGATCTCTCCGACCTGCCGCCGCCGCGTCTTCACGAAACCATCCCCGCGTTCCACGATACGCCGGCGCGTCTCCGTTCGCTCGACGCCATTGCCGCGGAGGACCGTCTCGGACGCGCCGCCTCCGCCTCGCAGGAACTTGCCGAGATCGACGCCATGCGGCATCTGGCGCCGCTGATCACGGATGCGTTCGCCGCCGGGCTCATCCCGGAGCGCATCACCCACAACGACACGAAGATCAACAATGTGATGCTCGACTCCGCCACGGGCGAGGCCGTCTGCGTCGTGGATCTCGACACCGTGATGCCGGGCCTCGCGCCGTACGATTTCGGCGACCTCGTCCGCGTTGCGGCGAACCCGGCCCGCGAGGACGCCGGCAGGCTTGCTGACCTGGAGGCCCGTCGCGACATGTACGAAGCCTGCGCCGAAGGCTTTCTTGCAGGTTTCGACGGTTACCTTACCCCGCAGGAGATCAGGCTCATGCCGATTGCCGGGGCCGTCATCACCTTCGAGCTTGCCGTGCGGTTCCTGTCCGATTACCTCGACGGCGACCGGTATTTCAAGACGGCGCGTCCCGGCCACAACCTCGACCGTGCGCGCACCCAGATCGCCCTCGCCCGTTCTCTCGAAAGACTTGCCGGCTGACCTTCCCCACCGGCTGCATCCGGGACTTCGCCCGCCTGCTTCCTGCCGGAGCAGCCAGCTTTTTTATAGAGAAAAAGGGAAAAAAGATTTGAAAAAGGCCAAAAGCAGGATATATTGCTTTTGTACAGTCTTTTTTCGTAAAACATAAAACGTGCGTTCGCCCGCGCGTCGGAACCACCCCCGTAAAGGAGTCAAGCAAAATGCTTTTTGCAAACATTGAGTTTCCCGTCCTGGCTGTCTATGTCCTGATGGTGATCGGTTTTATTGTAATGGTCTGGGGCATCAAGAACCAGAATACCAAGCCGAATGCCCGCATCTTTATCGCGCTGGGCGCCATAATGGTGATCGGCGGGACGGTCGGCAGACTGCTCATTTCCCCCAAGAATGCGGAAAATGCCCGCCTTGAGAGGAATGCCACCCTCTTTCAGAACGCGAAAGCCGAGAAGGCCGCGCAGTATATCGCGAGCCGGTTCCAGGAAGAAGGCAGTGCCGTCGCATTCCTGATCGACGAAGAATCCTACAGCAATTCCTCGTCGGATAACCATATCATGCTCGAGTATTTCCAGCGGATCCTGCCGGAGAAGGGCATTTCCTGGTCGGATATACTCGTCGTGGGCGAAATGACCACGGACAAGAAAACCGGCGAGGAGAAACGCAACGATCCTCTGGATGCTGCTATCATGAAGAAAAAACTGGACCAGGTCTATGACAAGGTCGACGTCGTCATCAATTTCGTCGGACTGCCCAGGTCGATCTCCGACCTTAAGAAGATCACGTTCCTCACGAAGAAAAACAACAACACGGGCAAGAACAACATGTTCCTGATGACCGATACCGGACTTGCGTTCGTTGAACAGGACATGCTGAAGAGCGGCCGCGTGTGCGGCATCATCAGGAACTCCAGCGAAGAGAGTATGGCGTTCAACATTCGCAAGGACGAAGTGCCGAAGGATCTCTCCAAGGCATTTGATACGTTCTTCCTCCTCATCAGCCCGGATACGGTTTCGGATTTCATCGACAAGAATCCCAACTACTTCGTTTCCCAGTGAGTCCGGCTTCCCCGGATGCCGTTATCCGCGCGGAAACGGAAGCGGCCTGAATAAGGCGGACGACGGGGAGGGGCGCATGCCGCACGGCATTTTCCCGGCGTCGGCTGTGCCGTCCGGGTCCGGGCGGCGCACGGGACGAACGGAATGACAGGCGGGACGCGGCGACGCGTCCCGATTTTTCTGAAAAAGCAAAAAAACATCAGAATCATCCATCGCAGGAGAAAAACATGTCGGAACAAGAAGAAGTCAATGCCGCTTTGAGGCGGTTTACCCCACGGGCGCGCCAGTCCCTGAATCTGGCGCAGAAGGAAGCGGAACAGTCGAACCACGACTGCATCTCCGTGGAGCATCTTCTGCGCGGAATCTGTCTCCTGAACGAAGGCATCGCGGTCGAAGTGCTGCGTGCCATGAAGGTGAATTTCCAGCATCTTCTTCTGGAGCTTGCCCGGAAGCTGCCGCAATCCGGCTCCGAAACGTGCCAGCTCGGGGCGTCGCCGTTCTCCGCCAGCCTCCGCAAGATCATCATCATGTCCGGCGACGAGGCGCGTGCGATGCGCTGCAACTACATCGGCACGGAGCATCTTCTCCTCGCGATACTCAACGACGGGACCACGGTCGCCGCCGGGCTGCTCCGTTCGTCCAATGTCGATCCGGGCCGGGCACGCCAGCGGATCCTCGCCACGCTTGACCCCGATTATCTGCCGGATTCCGATCCCGACGACGAGGACGCGGACTCCGATGACGAGGACGCGGACGAAAAGAACAACGGGGACGGCGAAGGCGAAGACGGGCAGGAGAGCCCCGCGCTGAATACGTTCGGGCGCGACCTGACCGCGCTTGCCCGGAAAAGCAAGCTCGACCCGGTCATCGGGCGCCACGACGAGATCGAACGCGTCATCCAGATCCTCTGCCGCCGCACGAAGAACAATCCCGTGCTCATCGGCGAGGCGGGCGTCGGCAAGACCGCGATCGTCGAGGGGCTTGCCCGCAAGATCGCCGCGGACGACGTCCCGGAGCTCCTGCACGGCAAACGCCTGATCGTGCTCGACCTGCCGCTCATGGTCGCCGGCACGAAATACCGCGGCCAGTTCGAGGAGCGCATCAAGGCCGTCATCGACGAGGTGCGCTCGTCCCGGAACACCATCCTGTTCATCGACGAACTGCACACGCTCGTCGGGGCCGGCGGGGCCGAAGGCGCCATGGACGCCGCCAACATCATCAAGCCCGCTCTTTCCCGCGGCGAGCTCCAGTGCATCGGCGCCACCACGCTCGACGAATACCGCAAGGGCATCGAAAAGGACGCCGCGCTGGAACGCAGGTTCCAGCCGGTCATGGTCGAGCCGCCCTGCATCGAGGACGCCATCAAGATCCTTTACGGGCTGAAGCCCGCTTACGAGGCGCACCACAAGGTCCGCTATTCCGACGATGCCATCGAAGCCGCCGTGAAGCTGTCCGACCGTTTCATCAGCGGACGTTTCCTCCCCGACAAGGCGATCGACCTCATGGACGAGGCCGGCGCCTGCGTGCGGATCGCCAATGCCCCGCGCCACCCGGACCTTCGCGAGACGGAGGACGCCATCCAGCAGATGGTCCGCGACAAGGAGAAGGCCATCTCGGACCAGCGGTTCGAGGATGCCGCGCGGTTCCGCAACCGGGAACGCGAACTTCGCGCCCAGCTCGAGGCCACGCGCCGCGCCTGGGAGGACGCCCGCAGCGAGACCATGCCCGAGGTGACCCGGGAAGACATCAGCAGCGTCCTTTCCAAGCTTACGCGCATCCCGCTGGAACAGCTTCAGGATTCCGAGTCCAGGCGACTGCTCCACATGGAGGAGGAGCTTGAAAAGAGCGTGATCGGACAGGGCGACGCCGTCCGCTCCGTGGCGCGCGCCCTCCGCCGCGCCCGCGCCGACCTGAAGGATCCCAGGCGCCCCATCGGTTCGTTTATCTTCCTCGGTCCGACCGGCGTCGGCAAGACCCTGCTGGCGAAATCGCTCGCCGAGTTCATGTTCGGCGACGCCGACTCCCTGATCCAGATCGACATGTCCGAGTTCATGGAGAAGTTCAACGTCAGCCGTCTCGTCGGCTCCCCGCCCGGCTATGTCGGGCACGGCGAGGGCGGCGAACTGACCGAACGCGTCCGCCGCCATCCGTACAGCGTGGTGCTGTTCGACGAAATCGAGAAGGCGCACCCCGACGTGACCCACATGCTTCTCCAGATCATGGAGGACGGACGCCTCACCGACACGCTCGGGCGCAGCGTCGATTTCCGGAATACCGTCATCATCATGACCGCGAACGTCGGCGCGGAGCGCATCACGAACGGCGCTCCGCTCGGTTTCGCGACCGGGTCGGGCGTGAACGACGATTACGACAAGCTCCGCGACAGCCTGCTCGAAGCCGCCCGCAAGACTTTCAAGCCCGAGTTCATCAACCGCCTCGACGAGCTGATCGTCTTCCGCAAGCTCGGCCCGGAGGAACTCCGCCGGATCGTCCGGCTGGAACTCTCCAGGCTCACCGCCAGGCTCGCCGACCAGGGACGCAAGCTCGAGATCGACGATGACGTCATCGACTGCCTGATTTCCTCGGGCGCGAATCCGGAACACGGCGCCCGCCCGCTTCGCCGCGCCATCGGCACGCTGATCGAAGACCCGCTCGCCGACGAAATCCTCCGCGGGACCTTCCACGGCTGCACGACGATCCGCGTTTCCATGTCCGGCGGCAAGCCCGCATTCTACCCGGAAAACGATTGAACCTGACCCGAGGCCGCCATGGAACGGAATGCCGAAGCAGAACAGAACGAACCGGTGCAGGCGCAGACTCCGTCCGGCGAGACGGATTCCGCGGCGTATCTGACGCCCGGCCGGCTCATGGCACGCAGGTTCTTCCGCGAAAAGACCGCCGTTTGCGGTCTTGTCTTCGTCATCCTGCTGATCCTCGCGGCCATCGCCGCCCCCCTTTTCGTAAACGGCAAGCCGCTCCTCATCATCTCCCGAGCTTCCGTGCCCGGGGCTCCGCATCCGGCGGAAAGCGGCATTTTCAGTCCGGCGCTCCGCGACTTCTTCGCCCCGGACGCGCAGGAAGTCTTTGTGGAGAAGTTGTTCAACTGGCTGCTTCTGGCGCTTCCGGCGTCGCTGATCCTGTACGGGTGTTTCCGGAAGCGGAAACGCATCCTCTGGCCGGCGCTTGCCGCGGTCCTGGTCCTGCTTGCCGTCCCGTTCGTCGTCTCCCGTTCGCAGATGACGCAGATCGACTGGCGGAAGGCGGCTGCGGAGGACATGGCGTCGAAGTATTATTTCGCCGCGGTGCCGTACGGCCCGTTCGAGACGTCGCCCGACACCTACGCGATGCCGTCGCGCAAGCACCCGTTCGGCACCGACAATGTGGGGCGCGACGTTTTCGCCCGCATGATGTACGGGGCGCGCGTCTCCCTGGCGGTCGGGTTCCTCGCGACGGCGATCGAGCTTGTGCTCGGGACGATGATCGGGCTGTTCTCGGGATACCGGGGCGGCCGCGTCGACCTGGTCGTCCAGCGCCTGGTGGAGATCGTGATCTGTTTCCCGACATTTCTCCTGCTGCTGATCCTGATGGCGATCATGCTGGACTACGGGGCGCGCCAGTCAATCCTGCTCGTGATCTTCGTGCTGGGGATGACCGGGTGGCCCGGCCTCTCCCGGCTGGTGCGAGGCGAGGTCCTGAAGGCTCGCCAGATGGCGTACATTCAGAGCTGCGAGAGCCTCGGCGTGCCCCTGCGGAGCATCCTGTTCCGGCACCTCCTGCCGAACGTCTCCGGGCCGATCTTCGTCTCGTTCGCGTTCAGCATCGCCGGATCCATCCTGGCGGAGAACAGCCTGAGCTTCCTCGGATTCGGGGTGCAGGCGCCGTCCGCCAGCTGGGGCGAGCTGCTGAAGCAGGCGTTCGCCGATCCGCTGAGCTACTGGAACCTGATGCTGTGGCCCGGCCTCGCCATATTCCTTTGCGTGACCGCGTTCAATTTCATTGCGGACGGGATACGCCGTTCCATCGACCTGAAGAGCTGACATTTCATTAACCCGGAAGGAGTCCCCACATGCCGATCTCGGTCCGTTTCAAAATGCAGGAGGGCGCGGAAGACCTCGCCCCGAAGAAAGCCCATGAGGACGACGCCGCCTGGGACCTGAAAAGCCGCGTGGACGTCGAGGCCGCGCCCGGCAAGGTCACGCTCGTCCCGACCGGGCTTTTTCTCGAGCTGCCCGCCGGATACGAGGCGCAGATACGCCCACGCAGCGGACTCGCGCTCAAAAACGCCGTGACCCTGCTCAACACGCCCGGCACCATCGACGCCGGATACCGCGGCGAGGTCTGCGTGATCCTGTTCAACGCCGGAGAAAACGTGTTTCCCGTGCACCGCGGCGACCGGATCGCCCAGATGGTGATCGCCGCGCTCCCGGATGTCGTTTTGTCGCCCGCCGTCGAGCTGAACGAGACCGGCCGGAACGCCGGCGGGTTCGGTTCGACGGGAATCCACTGAGCCGTTATGACCGGCGCAAAAGGTTTTTGCACTTGCTTTTTTCCAAAAGATAATGATTTTCTTGTCGTTTTTTTCATTTTTTCAAAAGATATGATATAATTAAAGATGCGATTCCTCGAACTCCTCCATCAGCAACACCGTAAAACATGATTTTGTACCTTTTTTTGGAAAGTGGCTTGAAAAAACGGATTTATCGGCTATATTGGAATTAAATTCCAAAATAGACGAGGTTTTGAGCTGTGTACATAACGCGACACTTGACCGAGGTGATTCAGGCCGGGAGCAGTTTTTTTCCGGCAATCCTGCTGACAGGCCCCAGACAGGTCGGGAAGACTACGCTCCTGAGGCGGTTGGCGGAACCCGAAAGAAAGTATGTGACGCTGGATGATTCCAATCTGCGTCTGCTGGCGAAGGAAGACCCGCGTGCCTTCATTGAACGGTATTCCCCTCCGGTGCTGATTGATGAAATCCAGTATGTCCCCGAACTCCTGAATTTTATAAAAATCGTCATTGATGAACAGCGTTTCCGGTCTCCGGATGAAGCAAAAGGCATGTACTGGCTTACCGGATCGCAGCGTTTCCCGCTCATGAAGGGAGTCTCGGAATCTCTGGCCGGACGAATCGGCATATTCGAACTCTCCGGGCTTTCTCAGTCCGAACTCGCCGGAGAACCGAATGTTCCGTTCATTCCCGACAAGCATTTCAGCACATCGGCCGGCCGGTTCGATACCGCGGAACTGTTCCGCCGGATTTGGCGGGGATGTTATCCCGAAGTCCTGAACGCTACACCGCAGGAACGCGATTTCTTCTATTCGAGCTATATCAACACATACATGGAACGGGATATCCGGAATCTGACGAAGGTTCACGATCTCGACAAGTTTTACAAGTTCCTTTGTTCCTGTGCAGCCAGGACGGGACAGCTGCTCAACAACAGTGAACTTGCACGGGACGCAGGGATCGACGTCAAAACGGCGGAGAGCTGGCTGAGCATACTCACATCGTCGCGTATCGCGTATCTGCTGCGCCCGTATGCAAGCAGCCTGACCACCAGACTGGTAAAAACGCCGAAACTCTATATGCTTGACACCGGGCTGTGCTCCTATCTGACCCGCTGGCCGACATCGGAAACACTGGAATCAGGTGCGATGAACGGGTTCATCTTCGAGACATGGTGTGTTTCCGAAATCCTGAAAAGCTGCTGGAACGCCGGAACGGAGCGTCCGGCATTGTATTTCTATCGGGATAAGGATCAAAGGGAAATTGATCTCCTGATCGAAAGTGGAAATGAGTTTTATCCCGTTGAGTTCAAAAAGTCATCAACGCCAAAAAAAGACGATGTCCGGCACTTCGGCGTTTTGGAACGTTTGAATCTCAAAACCGGAAAAGGCGCACTGGTATGTACCTGTCCGGAGATCGAACCGTTGCCGGGAAAAAACGTGGATTGCATTCCTGTATCGCTTATCTGAATACCATAGAAGGGATGAAATGATGTCGAACACGAAAAACATCCGAAACGTTTTCTTCGCCGTTATCGCGGCCTTCCTGACCGTCGCATCGTTTGCCGGATGCGAAACGACGAAAGAAATCAACGAAGATTATCTTGTCGTTTCCAGCATGGCGGTTATTCCGAATGAAGAAGAGCGCGGCATGCTGACGTTGAAAATCGAGGGAGACTATGCGGAAAGCGCCTGGGGCATCAAGAGCATCGAACAGGAAACGACCGGCAACACCATCGTCCTGACCGGCACTTTGGTGTCGAAAGGACAGGGCGCGTTCGAATATGAGGTCAGGATTCCTCAATATGTCGATGTTGTGAAGTTCAACAAACGGGTCTTGTGGACCCGGAATCCATAAACAGGCTTTTTCCGCAGGAGAAGTCCGCATGAAGACGCGTCCGACACGCTCCATCCGCCTTAAAACGCTGCTCGTGGCGGCACTGCTCGCGCCGTTCGCCTGCCCGGCGGACGGGGAGGAGCCGGTCTGGCAGGACCCCGTGATCGTCCGGCAGGGGGAGGAGGAGCATCGGCTCCTGACCGCGGAAGAAGCGGACGAACTGAGGTGGAAGCAGCAGGAAGCGGCGGCGTCCGCCGCCCGGAAGCCCGACCCCGGATGGATCGGGGACTGCTATTACTATGCGGACGGCGGGTATTACCACAAGGACGGTATCTACTGGCGCCCCGACATGAAGACGCATTACGTCTACGAGGAGGGATGCTGGCACCTGGCGAACGGCGGCATCCTGACGGAAACCGGAGTCTATTACCCGGTGGTGGCCGCACCGGAAGGCATCCTCGGGCTGCCGTGGCGGCTGGCTGCGGTCGCGACTGCCCTGATCGCGGGCCCTCCGCAGGATCCGGGGGTTCCGCCGGAGAAGCCGGTGCGCGTGATCATCGAAGTTCGTCCGGCTTCGGAGCGATGAGGCGGACGATGGTCCGGGCAGGCGGTTTGCGGCAGAATCTTCCGGGCGCAGCGGAATCCTTGAACGATCCGGCAAAGCCGATGTCTTCCATTGCCGGGCTCGGGGTCGTGGCCGAAGCCTGACGGTCAATGCTTTTTTATGGATTTGATGACCCCGTCGATCAATTTGTCGGAATCGGGATTGAGTTTCTCTTTCTTTTTTTTGATTGTTTCCTGATCCGCCAGAAAAACGTCTTTGATTCTTTCTTTCAGCTCCAAAAGACTTTTTGCAGAGATTTGAAACGCCTTGACACTGTCTTCGATTTCTTTATATTGCAAAAGGGATGCAATCCTTTCCATCCAATCGACGTTGATCGCGTCAAGATGCTGAAGAGCCAGGTTTGCCATGGTTCTTCTCTCTATGATGTTGTAACTGCAGCAGACGCATTTCCTGACCGTATCATTTGAGGCAAAAGCATCCGCGACGTCATCGCAATTGCAATGACGGGCGAGGCCATAGGCGTGTTTTTTATACTTTTCTTCTTTGATGGGGGTCAGGAGATCGACGTCCTTTTCTTTCGCAACGTATTTGAAGTCGCGGGTCAGCTTCTGTTCCCTGTCCCGGAAACTCCGCACAAGCGAATCGGCATACTCCCCGGAATCGTGCTTTGAGTGCAACGCGTCAACGATTCTTTCCCCGTTGTCAAACAGATGCTTCATGCAGTTGAAGTACAGAATCAGATTCTGGTCTGTCCGGATTATAATATGATACTTCCGCTTTATGAAACAGCATTTGATCTTGAAGATCAGGCTGTTTATGAATTCCGTTATTTTGAGATACATAGTTCCGGGTGACAGATCGGGGCCCGCAAGGAGAGAAAGCGCCCTCCTTGCGGGAGAAAGCGGAGAAAATCGTTACAGAAGCTCGTTCGTCTTCGGGTCGATGAGGCGGAATTCCTCGACGTGGATGGCGGGGTCCGCACGGAATTCGAGGTCCCTGCCGTATTTGCTTTCCATTTCGTAGAGGATTTTCGCGTCGTCGTTTTTGAGGCGCGCGAGCACGGCCGGGTTCAGGATCACGCGGACGGTGGCGGCCTTCTTCGACTTGGTGCGCTGCTTGAGGATTTCGAGCAGGCGGCGCTGGATTTCGACGCTCATGCTGATGGCGGATTTCACGTGGCCGGACCCGCCGCAGTAGGGGCACGGATCGAACAGGGAGTCCTGCACGCTCTCGCTTTCGCGCTGGCGCGTCATCTCCATGAGTCCGAACTTGCTGATCGGCAGGATCTTCGTGCGTGCGCGGTCGAGGTCGGCGAGCTTGTTCATCATGCGGTTGACCTGCTCGCGGTCGGAGCTGTTCGACATGTCGATGAAGTCGATGACGATCTGGCCGCCGATGTTGCGGAGCCGGATCTGGCGTGCGATTTCCTTCGCGGCCTCGAGGTTGGTGTTCAGGATGAGTTCGCGCTGCGCTTTGCCGGCCTTGGATTTGCCGGTGTTGATGTCGATTGCCACGAGCGCTTCGGTCTCGTCGATGCAGAGGTAGCCGCCGCCTGGGAGGTTCACGATGCGGTTGTAGATCTCGGCGACCTGCGGCGTGACCTTGTAGCGGTCGAAGACGGACTCGGCGCGCTTATGGCGCGTGATCCGGGTATTGAAATCGTTCCCGACGAACTTGTCGAGTGCGGCGACCAGGAAATCGTATTTCTCCTTGTCGTCGACCACGATCTCGTCGATGTCGTCGGTCAGGAGATCGCGCACGGTGCGCTCCAGGAGGTCCGGCTCGGCGTAGACGAGCGCGGGCGCCCGCGGCTTCAGCAGGGCATTGTCGACCTTCTGCCAGAGCTCCAGCAGCATTTCCAGGTCGCGCTGGAAGAAGACGGCCTTGCGGTGTTCGCCGACGGTGCGGCAGATGAGTCCCATGCCGTCCGGGAGCTTGAGTCCGAGCAGGATCTTGCGGAGGCGGTCGCGTTCCTTCTTGTCTTCGATGCGGGACGAAAGCCCGATGTGCTTGGAGTACGGGAGCAGGACCAGATAGCGGCCGGGGATGGTGATGTTGGTCGTCACGCGTGCGCCCTTGGTGCCGATGGGGCCCTTGGTGACCTGGACGAGGAGTTCGGACCCGGCGGGGAAGACGCGCGGGATGTCCTCGATGGTGATCTTGCCGGTGTGGATGCGCTCCTCCATTTCCTTCAGGCGTTTGGCGCGGTCGCCGCCCGTCACGAGGTTGCGGAATTTTTCGCTGAGGATGGAGATGATGTGTTTTTTCTTTTTCGGCGGTGCGTCGGCGGCCTTGACGCGGTCGCGTTCGTCGCCGATCTTCTTGAGGTTGTCGAGGATGTCGTAGGAAGCCGGGAGCATGTCGCGAAAGTGCATGAACGCGTTCTTCTCCGCGCCGATGTCGACGAAGCAGGCTTCCAGGCCTGGCTCGATGCGGGTGATCTTGCCGAGGTAGATGGACCCGGCGACGATGTCGTCGCCCTTGCGCTCGATCTGGTAGTCTTCCAGATGGCCGTTGATGAGCAATGCCGAGCGGGTCTCCAGTTCCTCGCAGTTCAGGATGATCTGTTTTTTCTCTTGAGGCATGACTGGGAAAAATCTTTCACGGGGTTGGCTGCTGTTCGGGCATCCCGTTCAGCAGGACGTCGCCGACTTCGAGGTGGGCGCCATTCAGGAAATCGGCGACGGACATTTCCTTCTTGCCTTCGGGCACGATGCGGTCGAGCAGCAGGGAACCGGAGCCGCAGGACACCATGATCCTGTTGTCGGCGAGCGCAGTGATCTTCCCCGGTTCCGCACCGGCGGCTTTGAAGGCAGTGTATGACGCTTTGGTGATCTTGACCGACATCACGCGTCCGCGCACCATGACGCGGAACGACATCGACGGCCAGTTATGATAAGCCCTCACCTTTCGTTCCAGGACGGCGGCGTCTTCATCCCACACGACGAACCCGTCCGACTTTCGGATCTTGACCGCCACCGTGACGCCCTCTTCGGGCTGGGGGCGCGGCGTGATCTCGCCGCGCGCGATGCGGCCTACGCATTCGCAGATGCGGTCCCCGGCCATTTCGGAGAGCTCCCGTTCGAGCTCTTCCGCCGTGATCCCGGGCGGGACGGGCATGCGGTGCATCTCATAGATCGGCCCCGAGTCCAGTCCCCGCTCCATCTGCATAAACGTTACTCCGGTGATTTCATCTCCGTTCAATACGCAGGTGGTGATGGGCGAGGCCCCGCGGTATTTCGGGAGAAGGGACGCATGGACGTTCAGACAGCCCAGGGGCGGGAGGTTCAGGAGCGGTTCCCGCAGGATCTGTCCGAACGACACCACCACGATCATGTCCGGCTCCAGCGCCGCGACGTGCTCCAGAAACTCCGGAGTGTTCACGGACTGCACGCGTTCGCACGGGATCCCCGCCGCATCCGCATACCGGCCGAGCGGCGTCGGCGTCAGCATGCGCTTGCGTCCCGCCGCGCGGTCCGGCTGGGTCACGGCCACGGCGAGCGTGAGGTCATGGCTGTTCGCCAGGGCCTCCAGGATCGGGACGGCGAAAATGCCGGCTCCCATGAATACGATGCGCGGGTTCCTGATCATGGTGTTTTTTCACATCCAAAAAAATTTTAAACTTTAATATATCATAAAACTTTGTCTATTTCAAACGTTATTTGCCGAAAATTTGCCGATCCTGAAACATTTTCGGACAAAAAGTGCATGCCGCAGCACGTCCGGACTGTTTTCAGCCCGGGCAGTCCCGTCCTTCTTCGAACGGGAAGGGGGGGATGGAAATAACGGATCTCCGCGTTTCGACGCAGGACTTATTCCGCTTTCGTTTCCGCTTTCGTTTCCGTTCCGGGCAGGATCAGGCGCATGAAGATCCTGACCGTCGGCGGATTGCCGCGCAGTTTCCGGTACCAGGCGGGGACGGCGCGTTCGAACTGCATCGTCCGGATTTCGCCGAGCTTTTCCGCGGGCATCGACTTCAGGAAACTGACGATCGTCGGCGGGACGCCGTCTTTTTCACTCCAGATCACCACGCCGCCGCGTTTTTTGACTTCCTCCGGGTCGATCCACTGGCTCTGCGTGACGTCGGCGTCGAAAAATGCCTCCGGCGCTTCCGGGGAGTAGACTGCCGTATTGCAGGCGCCCGTCCGGTCCGCGACCACGAACGGGAGCGGCTGTTCGGAAACTTCGTGCCAGAGTTCGGTCGCCGCCGCGGCCACGGCGTGTCCGGGGTAGTTTTCATAGTCGCATCCGCGTTTGCGGTAGCCCTGCTTCTCCAGGTCGCGGACGAAGAAGATCACGCCGAACGCGAACCCCATCAGCAGGACGGCGGTCAGGTAGGCGCGCGCTTTGATCCGGGTGATCCGCGGCGACCAGACCATGAAGAGCCAGACGCCCAGGAACGGGAAGCACGGCACGACCCACGAATAGTTGATCTTGCCGCCGGTCACCATCGAGAACAGCAGCGCCGATCCGAAGGAGCCACAGCAGCAGGCCCACACGAACACCTTGTCGAACGCGGAATACTGCGGCCTGTCCTCGCGTTTCCTGCGCCACGGGAAGAACAGCGCGAAGAAGATGACCGCCACGCCGAACACGCCCGCGGCGCGGTCAAGCGCCTTCAGCGGGCGCGTGAAATGGTCGGATATCTGAATGCCGCCTCCGCCCTCCAGCGCCGCTCGGCCCGCCGCATAGTGGAACGGCTTGAAGTCGTAGGAGACCAGCCACAGGACATTCGGCAGGATCACCAGGATGAACGGGATCGCCGCCAGGTAGAACTGCGGCTTGCGGAAGACGGCGCGCCCCTCCTTCGTGAACAGCAGAGGGATCGCCACGCAGACATACATCGCCGGCGCGAAATACTTCACCATCAGGGACAGCCCGGCGAAGAACCCCGCGCACAGCCAGTACGCCCAGCCGTATTTCGGATCGCCCTTCACGCCGAGGTAGACGAACAGCATGGTCAACGGCCATGTCGCGAGTTCCATCACGTCGTCGCACAGCTCCGTCGCCTTGATCCCGTAGAAATTGATGAGGATGAGCGTGACCGCGGCCAGAAACGCCGTGCGGAGCGGCAGGATGCGTTTCGCGACCAGGAACACGCAGAAAATGCCCGTGAACACACAGACCTGGCTGGCGAGGAAGCTCGAGAAGAACGCTTTGCCCCCGAGATACCACACCCCGATGCCGAAGAACGGCCCGGCGTACGGGTTCTTGTCGAATCCGAACTGGAAATGCCGTCCCCATACGATGTTCTCCAGCACGTCGATGTAGTCATTGGCGAGGCAGATGCAGGGGAGGACCGTCCAGAACGCCATCCAGGCGAACAGGATGACGAGGAGCATGCGCGTGAAGTTCACGCCGTCCTGCCCGCGGTCGTTTTCATCGTCGAAAAGGTAGTGGCGGAAGAAATTGGCGACGGGGTTGGACCGGGGCGTTTCCGGCTGTGCGGTCTGGTCGGTTTTCATGTTCGGGGGGTATCCTGTGCGGGCGGTCTGATCGGCCGGCGTGTTGAATGTGAGGGAGGACGGATGCCTGTTTTTATGGCAGAAACAGGCAATACAATATAGCATCTTTCGAATGACAAATCAACCCGGAAACGGAATCCGGCGTTTGAAAACCGGTACGATTTGCCGTGGATTTCACTGGCGTCCGCCGCGCGGCATCCTGCGTCCGGGGCCGGCCCCGAACCCCTGTCCCTGCGCGGGCTGCTGCCGTCCCGTGCGGCGACCCGGCTGAAGCTGGTTTTGAGGCTGAGTCTGCGGCTGCTGTTGCTGCGCTTGCATCTGAGGCTGTTGCCGCGGCCTCGGGTTCTTCGGGTCGGGGCCGATGGTCACGATGAGGTCGCGGCCGTCGACTTCGATGTTGGAGATGTCGAGCCCGGAGGGCGAGCCGTCCCACCAGAGGCTGTCCGGCTTCGACATGTCGTTGAAGACGACGCGGTCCGGCGGGTAGAAATAATCGGTGGCGATGCCGTTGCAGTCCCTGCCGTGGATCTGGTGCCCGAATGTGCCGGGGCACGGCTTTTCGAGGAGCGGGACACCACCTGCCTGCTCCAGCGAGATCTCATAGTGTTTCTCCTTCGTCATTTCCTCGTCCTCCTCCTGGTCGGTCACGGCGTCGTCGACGTGCCAGATGGCGAGCCCGTGCGAGGGAAGCGCGCGGTAGAACGACGTGTCGGCGTTTCGGTTTTCGAGCAGAAAATACTCGTCTGGGTTGGCGGGGTTGCGGTAGATGTAGCCGTACTCGCTGGAGGCCGGGATCCGGACTTTGCCCTTCGACGGGAGCGGGAGCGCCTTCATCCAGCCGAGGCGGCAGCGGAACGGCCCGGCGAGGGCGGTCGGGTTGGTCTGGAGGGCGGTGATGCGGTCGTACATGCCGATGCCCATGATGCAGTGGTTGCCGAGGCCGTGCGAGACTTTCTGCTCGTTCTTTGGCGTCTTGTCGCTTTTGTCGCCGTAGTCGACGTAGTCCAGCAGGCCGAACGTCTGGTGCATGATCTCGTGAATCAGGATGCTGACCGTGGGGCTGTCCTGGATGCCGCAGATCAGCACCTGCATGCTGTGGAGCCCGCCGGGCAGCCGGATCTGGTCCATCGGCGAGAACCAGTGCGCCTGCGGCCAGAGCCCGTCGAACGAGCTGTTGCGCGAATAAAGCACGCAGGCGGAACGGATGGTGCCGTCGGCCGACCTCGAGACGGTCGAGAGGTCGAAGTCGCGCGGAAGCTTTGCCATGGCCTCCTTGATGAGCATATCTGCGCCGCGGTAGTTCAGCGCCTGCTGGTAGTAATCGCGGTTGTGGTCGGCCACAACGTAGTCCGAGACCAGGTATTTGAGGTCGCATCTCCCGTAGGACTGGTTGTCGACGAAATCATGGATGGAGCAGGAGTTGCCGTATCCGCGGTAGTTCTTTTCGTTCAGGAAAAACTCCACTTTCTCCTTCGGGATGATGACGTCCGGCGGATCGTCCGGGAACTTCACGAGGACGGCCAGCCCGGTGATATGGTCCTGGTGGAGCGGCGTCTGCGCGTACTGGACAGCCGATTTCGGGATGTTCGCAACCGGCTTCAGCGCGAGGCGGAATCCTGCGTCAAATACGGGGATGGAGGCGTCGACGGGCCTGCACGCGGTCACGGTGCAGTCCTCCGGCGAAGCATGCCAGGAGCCGCCTCGCATCGCGCACAGATCCCCCTTGTAAGCCGCGGAGAAATCGCGCATGAACCAGTCCAGGCAGAGTTCCTGCACGTTTCCGTGCATGTCGTAGAGACCCCAGGCGTTCGGCCGCTTCAACCCGGCTTCGGACACGGACGGTGTGGAGATAAAGGAATTGCCGCGGTACCAGGCGACCTCGGCGAGCGCATTGGAGATGTTGTTCCGGGCGCGCAGTTCCCGGCCGCTGTTGAGCTCGGCAGCCGTCCCGGCGCGGCAGGCATATTCCCACTCGGCTTCGTTCGGGAGCGTGAACCGGTAGCGGAAGGAGCCCGGGAGCGATCTGTTGAGGCGTGCGCAGAACTCTTTCGCCTGTTCCGCCGAGACGTCGTACACCGGCAGGTTCGGCCCGACGCCAAAAGACGCGCCGCCCGGCCGTGCCGCCTCGGTAAGCTCCTTCTGCGTGGTCCGCATGACGGCCTGCCACTGCGCCTGCGTCACCTCGAATTTCCCGATGGAGAGCTCGTTTTCCTTGAACTTGTAGACCACGCGTCCGTCCTTGTCGGCCGTCTCGTTCGCCTGCGGCTTGCGGTTGACCTCCATCGCGATGGATCCGGCGGGCAGCGTGACGAGTTCGAGCGGGATTTCGCCGGGGAGCATGAACCGGATGGACGGCAGGGCGCCGTCTTTGTGCTCGTAGACGGGCGAGATGGCGGACGCGCACGACGCGCATAGAAAGACAATGAGGATGAGGGGCGCGGACCGCAGGACGGACCTGCGGTGCTTCGGGATAACCTGGATCAGCATGGGGAGGCGAATCCTTTCGAGGGGGAAAAAGGCGGGGCGTTCGGAGTCGTAGGACATTATTGATTTTATTATAGCATCCGTGCAGGAGTTTGTCAAGCAGGGGACGAAACTGTTTTCCGTTCATCCGGGGGGGCATTGGCATTTCGCCCCCTCCCCGTTTCGACTGCGGCTCCCCGGTTGTGCCGCTTCATGCCGTTCTGCCGCGCCGGATCTTGTACAGCAAATCTGGTCAGGCGGCGTTTTCAGGCGATTTCCGGGAAAAACCGCATCCTGCGCAGGAAAAGACGCTGGAAAAAAACTCCGCGGGCAATTATAGTAATCGCAAATAGGGCGGGTAAATCTCCGACGCGAGGGGCGTCGAGCTGCCGTCCGAACAAAAACAAACCCAGGAGGGAATTAACCATGAAAGGTCTCACCCAGAAACAGAAAAACATCATCGAGTTCATCAACGAATTCATGAACACGCAGGAAATGGCACCGACCATCTACGAGATCGCCGAGCATTTCCACATCAAGA
Source organism: Lentisphaeria bacterium (assembly GCA_017541665.1). Taxonomy (GTDB): domain Bacteria; phylum Verrucomicrobiota; class Lentisphaeria; order Victivallales; family UBA1829; genus UBA1732. Next base: position 22,803 of record JAFXYP010000064.1, read on the forward strand.
CTTCGACTGTCTTCGCCCACATCCGGGCGCTGCAGAAGAAGAACTACCTCACGCGCAGCTCCAAAGCCCGGAGCATCAGCCTCTCCCACCCGAAGAAGCGCACGCGCTTCCCGGCAGGCGTCCAGTCCATCCCGTTCCATCAGATCGGCGAGGCGACGCCGGCGGAACCCGGCGACAAGGCGCTGGTCTGCGACGTGGCGCGGCTGCTGGACAGTTCCGCGAAGGAGGACCTCTACGCCGTGCACGTGCACGGATCCGACCTGAACGGCAGCGGCATTTTCGACGGCGACATCCTGATCGTGAAGAGCAATCCGGAGACCGTCGGCAAGGAGGACATCGTCGTGGCCGAAGAGAACGGACGCGAAATCCTCAAGCAGGCGAAGGATGCCGTCCTCAACGGCGTCCCGGACAATCTCCCGCAGTTCAAGGGAGTCGTCATCGGGCTCCAGAGGCGGATCGCCAAGCCGTGACCATGCCCTTTTTACGCTGCCCGCCGCATCCATCACCGGCGGCGGGTACGCTTTTTCGTACGGCATCGCCGACATCCTTTTTATTTCCTTATTCTTCCCGCCGCCCGTGAGGGTTGGCGGTTTTTTTCTGTCAAAAAAATGGTTTTCCGCTTGACATAAAGCAGAAAAGGCGCTATATTACTTAGCAAGTAAGTCTTTTTGGAGTCTGAAATCATTAGTTTGCATCCTTTTCGAAACGAATGAGGCGATTATGAAAAATCCTTCTTCTTTCCTGCTCTTGTCCGCCGGGTTCCTCTGCCTCGCCGCCGCATGCTCCAGGCTTGACCGGAGCGACGAAGCGAAATCCGGGACCGTCTACCAGGTCAAAGTCCAGACCGCTCCGGCGCGGCAATGCCATTTCCGCAAACAGATCCGCGTGCAGGGCACGATCGAAGCGTATGTTTTCACGAATGTCGTCGCACGCGCGGTCGGGAACATGGATTTGAAAGTCGATGACGGCGACCAGGTCAAGAAGGGGCAGATACTGTTTACGATCGACCAGACCACATTGAAAAACCGCGTTGCGCAGGCGGAGCAGGCAGTGAAGATGATCGAGGAATCGCTCCACACCGTTTTGCAGATGGACGCCAACATGGCGAAGACCCAGCTCGAAAAGGCACAGAAGGATTACAACCGCAACTTCAAGCTCCATGAGCAGCACGCCGTGTCCGACAACACGTTCGAGACCTTCGAGCTCGCGCTTGACAATGCGCAGAAGTCGTATGAAAAGGTTCTGGCCGAGCTGCATTTCACCGAGATTAAAACCGAACAGGCCAAGCTCGACATGGCGATCGCCAACAAGGACCTGAACGATGCTACGGAAATTGCTCCTTACGACGGCGTGATCACGGCCAAATACCATGAGGACGGCGAATTCGTCAGCAAGGGCATGAACATCATCCGCATCAACGACCCGCAGCAGCTCCGTGCCGCCTGCCTCATCAGCGCCGTGTATTTCGACGCGGTGAAGCCGGGCGAGACCCCGGTCACCGTGAGCTTCCATGACAGGAAGCTCGAGGCGAAGGCCGACTGGTGCAGTCCGGTCATCGACCCCCTCAGCCGCACCTTCACGATGCGTTCGTACCTCCCGAAGGGCGTGCCCCTCATGGACGGCATGCTCGTCGACGTGGATATCCTGCTCGCCGAACGTGACGGGTTGGGCGTGCCGCGTGACGCCGTGATCCTGAAGAAGGGCGGCCGGAGCGCGGTGTTCACCGTGCAGGACGGCAAGGCGCAGGAGATCGAGGTCGAGACCGGCATTTCCTCGGACGGGTTCACCGAGATCCTGAACCCCGAGGCGGTCGAGGGAAAGGACATCATCGTTTCCGGCCAGTATTTCGTCAACGACGGTTCCGCCGTGAACGTCACGAACGCGAAGTGAGCGGGGAGGCCGTCCCATGACTCTGAGCCAGTTCTCCATCCGCCGGAAGGTCGCCATGACCTGCATCATCCTGATGCTGGCGATCCTCGGCATCTTCGCCTACACGAAGATCGGCATCGACCTGCTGCCGAAATTCGATGTGCCGTACGTGCAGGTCACGGCCGTCTATCCCGGCGCCTCCCCCGAGGAGATCGAGGTCGACGTGGCGCGCCGCATTGAGGACGCGATCGCCTCGATCGAAGGCCTGAAGCACATCACGACCGTCTGCATGGAGAATGCCGCCGCGCTGACGCTCGAGTTCGAGCTCGGCACCGACGTCGACGTGATGATCCACCAGGTCCGCGAGAAGATCAACACCATCATGGACGATTTCCCGGATGGCGTCAAGACCCCGCAGCTCAGCAAGATCAACGTCAACGCCATCCCGGTCGTCACACTTTTCCTCACCGGCACGCGCACGCTCGACGAGATGTACGACTACGTCGACGACAAGCTCTCCGACCAGTTCTCCTCCATCCCCGGCGTCGGCGAGGTCCGCGTCCACGGCGGCAACGAGGTCCAGCTTCACATCATTCTGGACCGCGACAAGATGGCCGCCGCCAACCTCACGGTCGCCGAGGTCATCCAGCGCGTCGCGAAGAACAACATCAAGCTCCCCGTCGGGCGCGTCCGCGAGGCCGGGCGCGAGATCAGCCTGACCTACAACGCCGAATTCCAGGATGTCGAGGACGTGAAGAGCCTCGAGGTCGGCTCGCAGGCCGGAAAACGCCTCTACCTCGGCGATATCGCCGACGTCCGTCTGATCTCCCAGGAGATCCGCCAGGAGGGTTACTTCGGCGATGAGCTCGGCGTCTGCATCGAGATCGTCAAGCGGAGCGACGCCAACGCCGTCAATGTCATCGAAGGCATCCGCAAAAAATACGATGAACTGAACCGGGGCGGCGCGCTTCCCGGCGGCATGCGCCTGACGTGGTTCAAGGACACCGGCAGCTTCATCCGCGCGTCCGTGGCGGACTCGTGGCAGAGCGTCCTGCTGGGCATCCTGCTGACCGCCGTCCTGATCTTCCTCTTCCTGCACGAGGTGCGCCCCACGCTCATCATCTCCATCACCATGCCGGTCTCGGTCGTCATCACGTTTGCGGCCATGGACCTGATGCACTATACGTTCGACATGATGACGCTGGTGGCGATCGGGTGCTCCGCCGGCATCCTCGTGGCGAACTCGGTCGTGGTGATCGAAAACATCATCAAAAAACAGCACGAGGGCATGCCCCCTGCCGAAGCCGCCGCGAAAGGCGCCGACGAGGTGCTTGTGGCCGTGGCGGCCTCCGCGCTGACCAACATTGTGGTGTTCGTGCCCGTCGCGCTGATGAAATCGGTCATCGGCCTCCTGATCGCCCCGTTCGCGGGCGTGATGGTGATCGCCACGGTCGTCTCCCTTTTCGTGAGCTTCACGCTGACTCCGCTGCTGGCGTCCATCCTCCTGAAGGAATCGGCCGGGCCGCGGGCGTGGCAGAAGGCGCTTTTCTGGCTGTGGGACAATGTTTATGACCTGGTCGAAGCCGCCTACGGCCGCACGCTGGACATGATCCACCGTTTCAGCGGAATCGTCATTATCCTGATTGTCGTCGGCTGCTTCCTCATTATGCGCATGGTGCTGCCGAACGTGAGCATGTCGTTCGTGCCGGACAACGACAAGGGCGAAATCTCCATCGAACTGGAGTTCCCCGCCAACTACAGCCTGGACGAGACGCGTGCCCGCACGCTGGAGATTATGAAGGATGTCCGCGCAATGCCGTGGGTCGTGAAGACCGGTGCGACCGTGGGCTACCGCAACGTGATGCCCGGCCAGGTCCCGGAGGGCGTCCATCTGGCGGAGATCGCGATCATCGGCAAGCAGAAAAGCGAACGCGAGCCGATAGCCGAGCTTGTGACGCAGATCCACTCCATCCTGGACAAGTATGAGAACCTGCTGTATTCGCTGACGCTTCCGAAGGCGACCGGCGTGTCCGGCGTGGATATGACGGCGTTCGTCTCCGGCGTCGACTTCGACAAGGTGGAGGAATACGCCCTGCTCGGCGCAAAGATCCTGCGCGAATCCGGCATGGCGCAGGACATCGACACCAGCGTCCGCACCCGCAAGCCCCGTATCGTGCTGAAGCCGAACCGCACCGTCATCAAGGATCTCGGCGTGGACGCCTCCACGCTCGGCACTTCGCTGGTCGGATACTACGAAGGCGTCGAGTCCGGCACCTTCAAGGTCGGAGGACGCAGCTACGACATCCGCGTGAAGACCGAGGACGTCCCCGGATTCGACCAGGCTGCGAACATCGTCGCCGGATCCATCCGGGGCAGGCCGATCGACCTGGACGTGGTGGCGACGCTTGAGGCCGACCCGGTCTCCATCGCGCTGATGCGCGAGGACAAGATGCGCGGCGGCTGGATCTACGCGAACCCCGCCCCCGGCTATACGATGGACGACATCATGCGGCTGCTGGAACGCAAACTGGCGCCTGAGCTGGACCAGGGCTATGAGCTGAAGTTCTTCGGACAGGCGGAAATGATGCGCGAGGGCGCCGCCGAATTCACCTCGGTCTTCGCCATCGCCATCATCATGACCTACCTGCTGATCGCCGCCCTGCTCGAATCCTGGACGCGCCCGATCCTCATCATGTTTACCGTGCCGCTCGGGTTCGTCGGCCTCTTCCTCATCATCTTCCTGGCGCACTCCTCGCTCTCCATGGTCGGTATGCTCGGCGCCGTCATGATGATCGGCATCGTGGTGAACAACGCCATCCTGATCCTGGACGAGACGCGCATGCTGGAGCTTTCCGGCATGACCTCGCACGACGCCATGACGCAGGCGGCGAAGAACAAGTTCCGCCCCGTCGTGATGACCTCCATCGCGAGCGTCGCCGGCATGCTGCCGATGGCGTTCGGACGCGGACTCGGTTCCGAACTGCGGTCCAGCTGCGGGCTCGGCGTGGTCGGCGGCCTGGCCTTCGCCTCCGCCCTCACCATCTACCTGATCCCCGCGCTGTTCTACAAGTTCGTCTACGATACCGCGCTGCCGAAGGCCACGATCGGACGCCGCCTGATGTGCTTCTTCGGATTCCGTCCGAAGGGATGAAAAACGGGCGGGGAGCGGGCGAAAGCGCGAAAAAAACGCGAAAGCGGCTTGAAAGCGGCGATTTTTGATGTATATTATATGTTACGTTTATCGAAAATCATACAAATCAATATCAAGATAGCTCGGAGGAACCCATCATGAGCAACGTTTGCGAAATCTGCGGAAAGCACAAAGTCCAGGGCGGACACATCATCCGTCGTGGTTTGGCCAAGAAAAAAGGCGGTATCGGTATGCACGTCGTGAAAAACACCACGCGAACCTTCACGCCGAACATCCAGACCATCCGCGTGGTCGAGAACGGCAACACCGTCCGGAAAAAAGTCTGCACGGCTTGCATCCGGAGCGGAAAAGTCCAGAAGGCCTGCTGAGGGATCCTTTCCTCGCGCTTCATGGTCTTTGCCTGAATCGCACGCCGAAGCCGCTTCGGACGCAAGCCCGCGTCCCGGAGCGGTTTTGTTTTTTAAACGCAAAATTTCTTTCGTTCCAAACACTTTCATATCGGCCGGAACCGTGAGATGTTCCGCCGAATCCAACAAGAAGGAGAAAACGTCATGGCCAAAAGTAAAACCGGTCTGCTCGTCAAAATCATCCTCGCCATCCTGATCGTCCTCGTCGTCCTCGCCGTCGTGGTCATCCTGCTGATCGACCCGATCGCGAAGAACGCTCTGGAGAAGGGCGCCCCGCTGATCCTCGGCACCAACGTCTCCGTGGAGCGCATCCACATCGAGCCGTTCAACGGCCGCGTGGAGATCACCGAGCTCATCATCGACAACCCGTCCGAATCCTATTCCTCCGACTACGCGATCAAGCTCGGCGACATCATCGCCGACATCGACCTCGGCACCGTCACGAAGAAAAAGATCCGCATCGAGGATATGTTCCTGAAGGACATCGACGTCGTCTATGAGACGAGCGTCATCAACAGCAACCTGCAGGAGATCCTCGACAATGTGAAGAAGCTGGACACTGCCGAGAAAGAGGAAAAGAAGGCCGACGGCGGGAAGAAGGAAGCCGAGGAGAAGACGCTCCAGGTCGACAGGATCGAACTCGACAACGTCGGCATCACCGTCCAGGCCAAGGGCGCTGCCACGGGCCTCCCGATCAAGGTTTCCATGGATCCGATGACGAACCTCGGCACGGACGAAGAGGGCATCACGCCCGTCGGCCTCACTCTCCGCATCCTCGGCGCCATCGTCACGACCGCCATCAAGAGCGCGGGCGGTTCCGTCAGTGATGCCGCCGCCGTGATCAGCGATGCCACTGCGGACGCCGTCGCGGGCGCGACCAGCGCCGCCGTCGACGCAGGCAAGAACGTCGTGAACGACGCGACCAACGCCGCTGCCGACGCTCTCAAGGGCCTTTTCGGCGGCAAGAAGGAAGACGCCGCGGAAGCCCAGCCGCAGGGCAACTGACCGCCTTGAAAAGACATTGAATCCGCCTGTCCGCTGAACGGGACGGCGGGGAAGAAAGGAAAACAAACCATGCGCAAATTCTTTTGCTGTCTGCTGTTCTTTTTGCTGACTGCCCTGCCGTTCCTCTGCGAAGCCTGGGAGACGAAACAGGCCGTCGACAAGGACGGGTTCGCCTACGAATACATCCCCGACGATCCGTTTTCCTCGCGCACCTATGTATTGGAAAATGGTCTGAAGGTCTTCCTCTCCCGCAACACCCTCGAACCGCGCATCACCTCGCTGATCTCCGTCCGCGTGGGCGGCGCCGACGACCCGGAGGCCTCCACCGGCCTGGCGCACTACTTCGAGCACATGATGTTCAAGGGCAACGGCGTGCTGGCGTCGTTGGACTGGGAGAAGGAGGCCCCCCTGCTCGACGAGCTCGCGAAGCTCTTCGACAAGTACCGTCAGGAGACCGACCCCGACAAGCGAGCGGCCATCTACCGGGAGATCGACAAGGTCTCCGGCGAGGCCGCCAAGTATTCCAACGATGAATACTGGACGCTTGTGCGCGGCCTCGGCGCGACCGACACCAACGCCTGGACCGGATACGATGAGACCGTCTACATCAACGACATCCCCTCCAACGCCCTCGACAAGTATCTCTACCTCGAATCCGTGCGCTTCTCCGCCATCGCGCTCCGCAGGTTCCATACCGAAATCGAGGCTGTCTACGAGGAGTTCAACCGTTCCCAGAACAACGACGGGCGCCGCGCCTCCGAGGCCCTCCGCAAGCAGCTTTTCCTGACGCATCCCTACGGACGCGACATCCTCGGCCTGCCGGAACACCTGAAGAGCCCGTCCATGAGCGATATCCTGCTCTTCTTCCAGGAGTATTACCAGCCCGCGAACATGGCGATCATCCTGTCCGGAGACCTGAACTACGAAGACGCCATGCGTTCCGTCCGCAAGTATTTCGGCGTGTTCCGCACCGACACGGCCAAACAGCTCGAAGCCCGCAAGGCGCTCGGCGAAAACGGCCGCGCCCGCCGCGAGCAGCCCATCGAATCCGTCCGCACTGCCGAGGTCGTCGGTCCCGACGCCGAAAGTCTCCAGCTGGCGTTCCGCTTCGAGAATACCCGCGAGAACGAGGTCATGCTGGAGATGGTCAACAGCATCCTGAACAACAATCTCTGCGGGATCATGGAGCTCAATCTGGAGCTCCCGCGCAAGGTGATGTCCGAATCCAGCGGCGTCCACGGCATGCGCGACTATCTGCTGCATGCGTTCGCCGCGGAGCCGGCACAGGGCAAGACGCTGGAGGAAACGCGCGACATGATCCTCGGCGAACTCGAAAAGCTCAAACGCGGCGAGTTCCCCGACTGGCTGCCCGGCGCAATCGTGAACAACCAGCGCATGGCGCTCATCACGATCTCCGAAGACGCTTCCACTGCCGCCCACGTGCTTAACGACGCATTCATCCAGGGACGCCCGCTCGTCGACCAGCTGAACGACATCGACGCCATGGAGAAGATCACGAAAGAGCAGATCACCGAGTTCGCGAAGAAGCATTACCGCGACAACTATGTGATCGTCTACAAGCGCAAAGGCGAGGCGGAGGGCATCGTGAAGGCAGAGAAGCCCCCGATCACGCCCGTCGCCGTCCATGAGGAGCTCTCCGAGTTCGGACGCAATTTCGAACTCCTGCCCGTGGAGCCGGAAAAGGGTCCCGTCTATGCGGATCTGGAAAAGGACCTCCACATCACCCCGCTGGGCGACGGTCTGGCCCTCTTCACCTCCAAAAACGACATCAACGAGCGCTTCTCCCTTTCGTTGCAGTTCCCCGTCGGCACCCGCATGGACAAGGAGCTCGCCCTCGCCCTCGGCTGGATCGACGAACTCGGCACCGACAAGTATTCCGCCGAAGAACTCCGCCAGGAGTGGTTCAAGCTCGCCGCCCGCATGGGCACGTTCGTGGAGACCGACCGCTGCGGCCTCACGCTGAGCGGGCTCCAGCGCAATTTCAAGGAATCCCTCGCGCTTTTCGATCATGTGATTTCCAACGTGAAGGCCGACCCCGAATCGTACAGGACGCTGGTCGATGCCGTCGAGAAGAGCCGTGCCGACCGCAGGACGAACCGCAGTTCCCTTTTCTCCGCCGCTGCCGGATTCGCCATCTACGGCGGCCCGGAAAACTATTCCGCCGACATTCTGCCGGTAAAGAAAATGCGCGAGATCGACCCGGAGAAGCTCATCGAACGCATTCACAACCTGCGCTCGTTCACGCACGACATTGTGTACTACGGCCCCGCGGACGACAAGGAAGTGAAGGAGCTCCTGTCCGGCGTCATCGACCCGAAGGGCGCGCCCGGCACGTTCCCGAAGACGCAGTTCTTCCAGGCGGCCGAGCCCGAAGAGGATGTGGTCTACGTAGTGGACTATCCCGGCGCGGCGCAGGCGCAGATCGAGGTCATCCGCCTCGACGGCAGGTTCAAGGACAAGCCCTACGATTTCGAGGACATCTACTCCACGCTCGAATCCCGCACGTTCATGAACGAACTTCGCGAACGCCAGGCGCTTGCGTATTCGGTCGGCGCGGGGTATTCCAACCCGGGCCGCGACCCGAACGGATACTCCATGTCCTACGGCGCGATCGGCACTCAGCACGATAAGTTCTTCACCTCGCTTGACGGCGTGCTCGCCCTGCTGGACGATCCGGCGGTCGGCGCCGCCGCGGCGTTCGAGTCTTCCCGCCAGAACCTGCTTTCCCAGTACCGCAACGTCCGTGTCCGGAAGGAAGACTATTACGGCGTCCGCCGCACGATGAAGAAGTTCGGCCTGAAGGAAGAATCGCGCAGGACCGCCTACGAAGGGCTGCTCAAGATGAGCATGGAACAATATCTCGGGCAGGCGAAGGAGCATATCACCGGGAAGAAGAACATCATCCTGATCCTCGCCGACCTGAAGCAGATCGACCGCGACGCGCTCGAAAAGTACGGCAAGGTCAGGATCATGAAGACCGACGAGCTCTTCCCGAACGACTGACCCCTGCATGAGCAACAGGCTTTATACCGTTCTCATTCTCATCGCATCGGTGCTTATGCTCGTCGCGGCCGTGATCGCCCTGCGGTCGGGGGCGCGCCTCCAGCCGTCCGAGGACGAACCTGATGAACCCATTGTGGAAGAATGTTTCCGGGCGGAACCGGGCGGCACAGCGGATGAACCGGAAACCCGTGCAGAGGATTCCCGTCCGGCGAAAGGCCGCAAGTCCGGGAAGACACTGGACGAACGCAATAAGGCCGCGTTCGAAGTCGCGGAGATGTGCCATGAAGTGGAGGAGATGGTCCGGCGGTTCCGCGGCACCCCGGAGGAACGGCAGGACGTGATCGATGAATGCGAGGAGGGCAGGGAACTGATCCGCCTGATCGCCGAGCTCAGCGTGTCCTCCATCGAAACGATGTCGCCCGAGGAGCTGGAGGAGGAACGCGAGAATTTTGAGCGGGACTACCGTGCGCAGCTGGACTACCTCCGGACCGGACGCCTTCAGCGCATGCTCAAGACCCCGGAGGAACGAGAAGTCATCGGCGGCACGATCGAGACGGTGCAGGATTTCCTGGAGCGGATCGACGAGGCGATGCGTTCCGCAGGATACTGACGGGGCAAATGCCCCTCCGCAAGATTCCACCGGCGTTCCGGCCGGCTTGCCGCCGCTGTTTTTCCTCTTGAAAAACGACCCGTTTGGAGCTATATTATTTCTTTCTTTTGCATCACGCGTCTATAATTCTTAAGGCTCTTATGTGGAAAGCGCTCGGCCAGCCGGCCAAAATCATCATCCCTCTCTTCATCGGACTCTGCCTCCCCTGGATGTCCCGCGCATCCTTCATGGTCCGCTGGCTGCTCGTCGTCATGCTCCTGAACGCCTGCCTGGGGATCAAGTTCAGCGGCCTGAAGGTGCGCCTGTACCACTGGTACCTGCTCGCCGCCAACCTCGCGATCGGCGTGCTGGCGTGGCTTCTTGCCTGCTGGCTCTGCGGCGGCAACACCGAGGTCGCGAAAGCCGTCTTCTTCACGGCGATCTCCCCCACGGCCACCGCCGCCCCGGTCGTGATCGCGTTCCTGGGCGGAAACGTTGCCACGGTGCTGATGGGGTTCCTGATCAGCGACCTCGGCATCTCGCTCTTCCTGATCGGCCTGCTCCCGGTCGTCACGGGGCAGATGGACTGGCGGTTCGTGCAGGAAGTCTTCCTGAACATCGCGTTCGTGATGGCGCTCCCCGTCTTCCTTTCGCGCGTCCTGCTGCATTTCTGGCCGTGGCTTGCCGATTTCGCCAAATATAAGATCGCGCCGCACGCCCTCTGGGCGTGGTCGGTCATGCTCCTTATTCTCGGCGGCATGGCGCGCACCACGTTCGACAAGCAGGAAGTCAGTGCCGTCGTCATCCTGCTGCAGATCGGCAGCGCCACGCTCGCCGTCTGCATCCTGAACTTCCTGCTCGGCTGGATCATCGGCCCGCGCCGCTGCAAGCTCGAATCCAGCCAGCTGCTCGGCCAGAAAAATACCTCGTTCACGATCTATCTGGCGATCACGTTCGCCTCTCCCGTCGCCGCGCTCGGCCCGCTTTTCTACATCCTCTGGCACAACAGCTGGAACGCCATCCAGATGTTCCAGTACGAGAAACGCAGGCAGCGCAGGTCGGCGTGCTTCCTCTCCTCTTCGGCTCCGGCGTCCGGCGCGGGCGCGGGACACCCCACACACTGAACTCAATCTCAACGGACGCGATCATCATGCAGGACATCATCATTCACGGCGCAGCCGAACATAATCTGAAAAATATCGACGTCACGATCCCGCGCGACCGTCTTACCGTCATCACGGGGCTTTCCGGCTCCGGCAAATCCTCGCTCGCCTTCGATACGCTCTACGCCGAGGGGCAGCGCCGCTACGTCGAAAGCCTCTCCGCCTACGCACGCCAGTTCCTCGACCGAATGGGCAAGCCGAAGGTCCGCCATATCGAGGGGCTCTCCCCGTCCATCGCCATCGAACAGCGGTCCGCGGGCTCCAATCCGCGTTCTACGGTCGCGACCGTCACGGAGATCTACGACTATCTCCGCCTGCTGTATGCTCACGTCGGCACCCCGCACTGTCCGAAATGCGGCAAGGTCCTCGCCGCCCAGTCCGCGCAGCGCATCCGCGACCGTCTGCTCCAGCTCCCCGCCGGGCCCGCCATGATGATCCTCGCGCCCGTCGTCCGCGGCCGCAAGGGCGAGCACCGCGACGTCCTGGACAAGCTCCGCAAGGACGGCTTCGTCCGCGCCCGCATCGACCGGAAGATCGTAGCCCTCGACGAGCAGATCGCCCCGCTCGATAAGAAGGTCAAGCACAACATCGAGGCCGTCGTCGACCGCCTCGTCTGCGGCAAGCTCGAGCCATCCCGCCTCAACGACTCCATCGAGTCCGCCCTGAAGCTCGGCGACGGCGTCATGCTGCTCCTGCTGGAGGACCGCGACGCCACGTTCGTTTCCGGCGAGAAAGTCTGGCGCGAGGAGCTCATCAGCGAGCACCTGTCCTGCGAAGACTGCGGCATCAGCATCTCTCCGCCCGAACCCCGCAACTTCTCCTTCAACAGTCCCTACGGCGCGTGCCCCGTGTGCAGCGGCATCGGCTCGCTTCAGGTCATGGACCCCGCGAAGGTCGTCGAGGACCCGGACGCCACGCTCCGCCACGGGGCAGTCCCGGCATGGCGCCGCGGCGCGCACCGCCTCATCATCTATTACAATCATATGCTCAAATGCATTGCCGCCCACTACGGCCTCCCGAAGCTGATGGACACCAAGTGGCGCGACCTCCCCGAGCATATCCGCCACGTCCTGCTGTACGGCAGCGGCGACGAGATCATCGACTTCAGCTTCTACATGCGCGGCAAACGCCACGAGATGAAGAAGCCGTTCGAGGGCATCCTCGCCAACCTCCAGCGCCGCAGCCAGGACTCCGAGTTCGAGAGCGTCCGCACGCGCCTCCTTGAGCTCACCATGCGGAAGACCTGCCCCGCCTGCCACGGCGCGCGCCTCCGCCCGGAGAGCCTCGCCGTGGAGATCGGCGGCGCCAGCATCCACGACTTCAACTGCAAGAGTGTTGCCGCCGCGCTGGATTTCCTCGCGGGCCTCAAGCTCACCGATGTGCAGGACAAGATCGCCGCCGAGCTCCTGAAGGAGATCCGCAGCCGTCTCATGTTCCTGAAAAACGTCGGCCTCGGCTATCTCTCCCTCACCCGCGAATCCGGCACGCTCTCCGGCGGCGAAGCCCAGCGCATCCGCCTCGCCACCCAGCTCGGATGCGGCCTCGTCGGCGTCATCTACATCCTCGACGAGCCCAGCATCGGCCTGCACCAGCGCGACAACGCCAAGCTCCTCGCCACGCTCAAGAATCTCCGCGACATCGGCAATACCGTCGTCGTGGTCGAGCACGACCCGGAGACCATCCAGAGCGCCGACTACGTGATCGACCTCGGACCCGCCGCAGGCGTCCACGGCGGCGAGATCGTCGCCGCTTGCCCGCCCGCCGAGCTCGTGAACTGCCCGCGCTCCCTCACCGGCAAATTCCTTTCCGGCGAGGAGTCCATCCCCGTCCCGGAAAGACGCCTTGCAGGCTCCGGCAAGTTCCTCGAAATCCTCGGCGCGTCCCACAACAACCTCAAGAACATCAACGTGAAGATCCCGCTCGGCGTCTTCACCTGCGTGACCGGCGTCTCCGGCTCCGGCAAATCCTCGCTCGTGAACGGCATCCTCCGCCGCGCGCTGGAACACCGGTTCGAGCTCGCCGACGCGGGCGAGATCGGCGCGCACAGGGAGATCCGCGGCCTCGAGTTCATCGACAAGGCCATCATGATCGACCAGACCCCGATCGGCCGCACGCCGCGTTCCAATCCCGCCACCTACACCGGGTTCTTCTCCTCCATCCGCAACCTTTTCGCCTCGCTGCCCGAGTCCAAGGTCCGCGGCTACGGGCCCGGACGCTTCAGCTTCAACGTGAAGGGCGGCCGCTGCGAGGACTGCCAGGGCGACGGCATCCGCCGCATCGAAATGCAGTTCCTGCCGGACGTGTACGTCGAGTGCCCCGTGTGCCACGGGCGCCGCTTCAACGAGGAGACGCTGTCCGTCACCTACAAGAAGAAAAACATCTCCGAGATCCTCGATATGACCGTGTCCGAGGGCGTCGAGTTCTTCTCTGCCGTCACGCCCATCGCCCGCAAGCTGAAAACGCTCGAAAGCGTCGGTCTCGGCTACATCTCCATCGGGCAGAGCGCCACCACGCTGTCCGGCGGCGAGGCCCAGCGCGTCAAGCTCGCCACCGAGCTCGCCAAGATCCCGCGCGGCAACACCCTGTACATCCTCGACGAGCCCACCACCGGGCTTCACCTCGCCGACATCCGCCAGCTCCTTCAGGTCCTCATGATGCTCCGCGACAAGGGAAACACCATCCTCGTCATCGAGCACAACCTCGACGTCATCAAGACCGCCGACTACATCATCGACCTCGGGCCCGAGGGCGGCGACGAGGGCGGACGCGTGATCGCCACCGGCACCCCGGAGGAGGTCGCCGCCTGCAGGAAGTCCTACACCGGGAAGTTCCTGAAGCCTTTGCTGAATAACTTGCTCTGATTCTAAGAGGCTTCCGGTTTGCATTTCCTTTTTTTTCTGCTATAGTATTCTGTCATTACGGATCGAATATTTTTCAGGCAACCATGATTTCTCCGGCAGAAACATCTCCCGCAAATACGTCCTCCGCCCGTTCCCGCGCGTTCGGCTGCACCATCCTCGGAAGCGGCAGCAAGGGAAACGCCTCGGTCATCCACGGGCCGCAGGGCAACCTGCTGCTTGACGCGGGATTCTCCGCGAAGGAGCTGATGTGCCGCCTCGAACGTGTCCACGTCGATCCGTGTTCGCTCCGCGCCATCCTCATCACGCACGACCACTCCGACCACACCAGCGCGTGCCGCATCGTCTCGAACCGCCTCGGCATCCCCGCCTATTTCATCCCGGAGACGTTCTGCGAACTCTCGAAATGCGCCAACAAGGTCCCGGAGCACAAGATCCTCATCACGCCCGGCTCCCCGCTCGACCTGTGCGGCATCCACGTCGAACCTTTCTCCGTCTCGCACGACACGCCCGCCGTCGCGTACACGTTTGCCGTCCACGGCCACAAGATCGGGTTCGCGACCGACCTCGGCTTCGTCTCCAACCTCGCGAAATCCAAGCTCAGCGGCTGCGACCTGCTCGTGCTGGAGACCAACTACGACCCCGGCAGGCTCCGCGCCTCGGCGCGTCCGATCACGCTCAAACGCCGCATTGCGGGCCGGCAGGGCCACCTCGGCAATCCCGATGCCATGGAGGCGCTGGCCGAGCTCCTGTCCCCGAACACGCGCAGCCTGGTCTTCGCGCACCTCAGCCAGGAGTGCAATGACCCGGCCCTGGTCGCCGAACTGGCAGAATCCCGCCTCGCCGAGCTTCGGCGGCAGGACGTCTCGTTCCGCATCGCCTCGCAGTTCGAACCGCTTGAGACTTTCTGGCTGGAGTGAACGGAACCATGGCAGAGCAGGCCCCGCGCAGGATCAAGATCGCATGTCCCGGCTGCGGACAGAAGCTCGACGTCTCCGAGATGCCGCCTTTTTCCCGCGTGAACTGCCCCGCCTGCAATTTCGAGCTCATCGTTCCGAAGTGGTTCAACAACTACCTGCTGGAGGCGCCCGAGGGGAAGGGCGGCATGGCGGTCGTCTACCGCGCGCTCGACATTGCCCTGGACCGCGAGGTCGCCATCAAGATCTTCGACCGGGAGCTTGCCTCGAAGGGCGTTTCCCCGGGCCTCTTCCTGCACGAGGCGCGCATCGCGGCCACCATCAACCATCCGGCCGTCGTCCCGATCTATTCCTGCGGGGAATGGGACGGCTCCGCGTATATCGTCATGCAGTACATGGGCGGCGGCACGCTCGAAAGCCGCCTTGCCAAGGCGGGCGGACGCCTGCCGGTCATGGAGACCTGCCGCTGGATCCGCGACGTTTGCGAAGGGCTGGACGCCGCCCGCAGTCTCGGCATCATCCACCACGACATCAAGCCCGCGAACATCCTGCTCGACCTCGATTCCAGCGCGAAGGTTTCCGACTTCGGGCTTGCACAGGCCGTTTCCGGCAAATCCGCCTCGGCCTTCCTCGATCCCTCCCACATGTGGCTCAGCCCGCATTACGTCAGCCCCGAGAAAGTGCTGACGGGCGAGGAGGGACCCGAAGGCGACGTCTACAGCCTCGGCGCATCGTTCTACCATCTCCTCGCGGGCGAACCGCCGTTCAAGTCCGCTGACACGCAGGAACTCGTCAACATGAGGACCGAGCGCGATCCCGTCTCCCCCGACCTGGTCCGCCCCGACATCACGCCCGCGCTCGCCTCTCTCATCCTCGATATGATGGCCCGCGATCCCGGGGCGCGTCCGACGTACAAGCAGGCGGCCGCGCGCATCAACGACGCCATCCGCGCCATCATGCGGCCCGCCGTGCCGTCCGTTTCCGGCGCGGGCGCCGCCCCTGCGCCGCAGCCGTCGCGCAAGGTTTTCAGCGTCCCCGCCGGACGCATCGACCCTGCGAAAAAGCATTCCTACCGCGCCTCGCATATCACGCTGCTTCTGATCCTGCTTTTCCTGATGTCCGGCTTCTGTTTCCTCGTATTCCTGCCGCGTTTCGTGGACAAGCGATCCCTGCTAAACGCCGCACCCTCGCTGAGGATCCTCTATGGCGACATGCCCGCCGAATCCTTCCCCTTCCTGTCCGAATCCTTCTACGATTCCCCGATGCTGGACGCCGAACTCGCCTTCGCCGATTACGACTTCCCGCTCGAAGCCCGGTACGCCGCCGCCTGGGTCTCCGGGGTCTGCCGGTTGCTGGACGCGGTGCCGTCCGCGACCGCTTCCGCCGCGGACATGGGCGACCATCTCCGTTCCGCCGCCTCTCTTGCCGGGGTGCGGCCCCCGCCCGCCGACGCGTACTGTCTCGCCGTCCTGTCCCGCCTGGACCCGAATCCGCCGGACGCCTATTTTTCGCCCGAACAGCAGGTGCGCGTGCTTCTGGGGCGTCTGGTCCGCTCCGTCTACGACCTCGACCCCGGCGAACTCCCGAACGGGCGGATCCCGGACCGCATCCTGACTCAGTTCGGTGCGCTTCGTTCGGCGTTCCAATCCCTGCCGGAAGGCTCCTGGCTGGCGAAACTTTACGGACCGAGGCTTCAGGACTGGCAGGCCGCGCTGTCCGGCGCCGCAGCGCCTTCCGCGGACCTGGAACCTGTCTTCCGCCGTCTGCTCTCCGGTGCATCCGGTCCTGCAAGGAGACCGGGCAGTATTCTCCCCGGCTCCTCCGCGGCGGTCGACGCGCCGTTCGGCATTCCCTCGCGCACGACGTCCCCGGACGGAGACTGACGGCATCCCCGCGCCGACAACTTTGTCCTCCCGCGGTTGCATTTCGGGCTTCCCGATGCTATATTATTTAGATTGGAGCACATGCGGGACGGCGTTCGCCCGCTTCCGCATCCCCGTTATTCCCACACTCGACAGAAAGGCTTACCGTTGAAGACATCCCGCATTTCCGAGGGCATCCTGGAACACGCGCTCTCCGCCCTGACCGCATGGGAAAATGACGGCATTTCCCTCGACGACTGCCTGGACGATCTCCGGGCCGGGGATTTCCCGGCGAAAGCCGCCGTCGCATCGCTCCTTTTCGAGTATTTTCGCCACAAGTATTTCCTGGATTCCCTGCTCATCCGCCATGCCAGGAAGGGCAAGGTCAACCAGCAGATGCGGCTCCTGGTTTCGCTTGCGGCCGCCCAGGTCTTCTTCCAGACCGGGCTCCCCTGGCAGTCCGCCGTCAATATCGCCGTCGACACCGCCAAGAAGCTCCGCGGAGCCGGAGGCGGCGCTTTCGTGAACGCCATCCTCCGCGCCTATGTCCGCGACGATTCCATCGACCGGGCGCACATCCCCGTCGACTGTCCCCCGCTGCTGCAGGAACGCTGGACCGCCGCCTACGGGCCCGAACGCGCGGCAGCCATCCTCGGCCAGTTTGCCTCCAATCCGCCGGTTTCGGTGCGGCTGCGTCCCGGCGCGGACGTCTCCCTGCTGGCGGACTGCGGGCCCGAACCGTTCGAGCCGGACTTCGACACGGGCGACTTCCGCTTTTTCTCCCTGAAATCCTCCGCCGGGCTTTTCGACAACCCGCTTCTGCAGGACGGCTCCGTCTACGTGCAGGATCCTGCCACATCCATGGGGCTTGGCCTCCTGGATTTCAGACCGTCCGGCGCCATCCTCGACCTGTGCGCCGCGCCCGGCGGCAAGACCATCATGCTTTCCGAGCTCGCCGCGCCCGGCGCGAAGATCACCGCCGCCGACCGTTCGGGCAAGCGCGTCTCCACGCTGAACATCAACCTCCGCCGCGCCAAAGTCAAGGCGAAGACCGTCGTCGCCGACGCCCGCGAACTCCCGTTCCCGCCGCAGTCCTTCGACTTCATCCTCGCCGACGTCCCGTGTTCCAACACCGGCGTCATCCGCCGCCGCCCCGACGTCCCGTGGCGTTTCTCGAAAAAACGCCTCGCGGAGCTGGCCGTCCTTCAGCATGCCATCCTGAAGAGCGCGGTGTCCATGCTCCGGCCCGGCGGCACGCTTCTGTATTCCACCTGCAGCCTGGAGTTCGAGGAGAATCTCGGACGCGTCCAGCTTCTTCTTTCCGAGTATCCCGGCCTCACCCTTGTCCGCGAACAGACCCTGTTTCCCTCCGATTCGCACGACGGCGCGTTCTCCGCGGTCCTGAAACTCGCCTGACGCCCCGCCTGCCGGACAGAACCGCCGCATGGTTCCCCGGCGTGCATCCACTCCGCAAAAACAGACCAGCATCATGAATGACAGACATCAGCCCGACGCGATTTCTCCGGATCCCGTTTCCGGGAAGGAAGCGACTGCGCCCGGAAACAGCGCGCAGGCCGCGCGCCGCAGGAAATTATTCCTGTTGGTGTGTCTTGTCGTTTTTGCGGTTCTGATCGTGATCCGGGTCATGAATATCCTGGAGAACGCTCCGGCATACGACGAGATCTGGACCGTGCAGCACTACACGGACATCCCGGTCGGCGCGGTCTTCACCGATGTTTCCATGCCGAACAACCATGTGCTGAACACGCTGGGGATCCGCTTCTTCCTGTCCGCGATCCCGTATCGCAATCCCAAGCTCGCCATGCGAATGACCGCGTTGCTCGGTTTCTGCGGCCTGTTTCTGGTCCTGCTCCGGGCGTCGCTTCTGCTGTTGAAGAACGATGCCGCCCGGGGCGGCGTCCTGGCCGTGGTGCTGCTGAACGGCATGCTCCTTCACTACGCCGAGACGGCCCGCGGGTATTCGCTCCAGTCGTTCTTCGTGTTCGGGCTGTTTTTCGCGCTGCTGTGTTTTCAGTTCCGGCCGCCGGAGAACCGCCTGTTCAACGCCGCCATGTGGCTGCTCTGCGCAGTCGGGGCATGTCTGTCCGTCTCATCCGGGGTGCTGTACGTCGCCGTCCTGACCGGTTTATGGGGACTTCTGTATGTGCCGTTCCGGGCGGGGCCCAGGAAGATCTGGCGGGACTGCCGTTGCCTGGTCATTGCCGGCGCGCTCTGGTCGGTTTTCGTGCTGGCATGGTACGGCGGCAACTATTCGAGCTTTGCGGAAGGCCGGGTGTTCGGCGAATCCTTCCACTCTCCGGCGCGTTTCCTGTCCTACTGCTGGACTGCCGCCTTTGACACCGGTCTGGTCTGGGTCCTGCCGTGGCTTGCGGCCGGCGGCATCCTGCTTCGCGGCAGGCCGCAATGGCGGATTTGCGCGCTGGCGGGCGGGGCGGCGGTCCTGATATTCCTTTCGGCGCTGGTCACGAAGGGCGGCCCGTCGAGGATCTATCTGGCTCTGATTGCTCCGGCTGTTTTCGCGGTCGGCGCCGCGGCGGACGAATTGCTGACGGAGAACGGAACCCTGCGGCGGATCGGCCTGTGGATCCTGCTGGCCCTTGCTGCTGTCTGCATCTTTTTCTCGAACAGTATGAGGATGCGGTCCGCCGACCCGGACATGACCGTCATCTTTCAGGAGATCGTGAAGCTGGACCCCCACGTGTTCGTTTCCTATAAATCCACGGACCTGTACGTGGTGCGGATGCTGTTCAAGGATGACGTGAATACGGACAACTTCAACAGGCAGACTGCGCCGCAGATGCTTCTGCTGCTGCATGACAATGCCATTTCGGCCGTTCATGCCGGGGACACCCCCATCGAGGAGCTTGTGCCGCCGGGCGCCGCGCCGGTCTCCGTCGACCATGTCGTGCCGGAGGAGAACGTTCTCTTCTACCTTTACCGCCTGCGCCCGCTCGAGTCCGGCGAAACGCTGGACGGAAAGGCTGTCCTGTGTTTCACGAACGACTCCATCCGTGAGGACACGAAGCAGTGGCTGTTCGACCATTTCGGGGTGGTGAACAGCATGCTGTTCGACTGGGATGCGGCGAGGACGTGTTTCGCCGCGCCCGGAAACGGGCTGAACGCCGATGCCCTGCGGAAACTGGAGCAGAGCAATCCGGGAACCCTTTTCTTCCGGGTCGTCACGGATTGACCGGATCCCGAATTGCCTGTGCTGCCGCGACAAAAAGCGGTTCCCCGGAAATGGGGGAACCGCGCGAGATTGATCGTGGATGGAGAGAAGTTCAGTCGGCCGGAGTGATCCGGTAGACGCCCGCGTCATGGCATTTGAGCTCGCGGGAGAAGGACCCCTCGAACGTGCCGAGGTCTTTCCCTTCCCACAGGTCGCGGACGCGGGCCTTTTTGCCGATGCCGAGTTCGGCGAATTCCACGGAGACTTCCGCCGTGTCCTTGACTTCCACGTCGAACGCCTCGTCGGTCAGGATGAGGAATTCGATCGTGCCGCCCTGCCGTTCGGTGCCGTCGGCCAGGACGCCGCGCGCGGAGATGGTGTCGTATCCTTCGGGGCGGTCGTAGATAATGAGGGAGGCGGCGTGCGTGCCGATGCCGTCGATCTGGCGTCCGTCGGAGGTCTGTCCGATGCGGGTGTTGCCCCAGCCCTGGGACGCGCTCTTCCAGCGGAGTTCCGTGAGCTTCTTCGTGCCCGCGGGGCCGGAGAGGACGGGTTCCAGCCAGGCGGCGTGGTCGTAGTTGATGCCGTCGCCGCCGTCGGTCACGGCCAGTGCGAAGGATTTCGAGCCGCCGATGTCGGCCTTGATGACCGCCTCGCGTTCACCGGATCCGCCGATCAGGATGCTGCGGTATTTCGCCTTCAGGTAATCGACGTTATGTTTGCCGGGCGTGGATGCGTTGAAGAGCGCGACGTATTTGTCCTTGCTGCCGGGGACGTCCGCGGTCCAGACGAAGAGGTCGCCCTTCTGCGAGAGCTGGCGGTTGTTCTCGCTGTTCTGGTTGATCTCGATGACCTCCTTGTTCGTGAGGAGTTTCAGCGTCCAGTCGTCGAGCTTGGTCATGTCGGCGCCGAGGATGAGCGGCGACCGCGCGATCGACCACAGCGTGAAGCACAGGCGCTGCTCCTCCTGCGTGAAATTCGTCTTGCGGGTGAACTGGATGATGCCGAAGGGGAGCATGTCGGCGTCCGGCCAGGAGCCCTTGATGCGGTAGGGTTCCCACCTGTGCAGGCGTCCGAACATGCCGTACAGCGGATCCCAGCGGTCCCAGAAATCGTCGGAGACGCGCCACATGTTCGCATGCTCGTCGGCGTGCTTGCCGTTCTGGATCGGAGTGTCGCCGGGCGAGAGGCTGAGGATAATCGGGCGGCCGCACTTGTCGATGGCTTTGCGGATGGCCTCGATTTCGGCGGTGGCGTACGGACGGGAGAGGTCGTCGATCTTGATGAAGTCGAGCCCCCACTCGGCGAACTGCTCGAAGAGGGAATCATAGTATTCCTGCGCGCCGGGCTTGCTCATGTCCACGCCGTACATGTCCTGGTTCCACGCGCACGTGCTCCGCATGTTCACGATGTCCTGCGCGCGATAGTTCGTCCCCTTGACCTTCGTGTTCTCGCGGACGGCCTGGCGCGGGATGCCGCGCATCAGGTGCACGCCGATCTTCAGCCCGCGTTCGTGCATGTAGTCGGCGAGCGGCTTCAATCCCTTGCCGTCCTTCGAGGACGGGAAACGCCCCGGCGCGGGGATGAACCTGCCGTACTCGTCCATGGAGAAGACATGGCGGGCGTCGCTCTGGAATCCCCTCTGGTTGTCGTTGTACCACTGGTGGTCGATCACGAAGATGTCCCAGCCGTAGGGCTTCAGTAATTTGATCATGGCTTCCGCCTGTTCCTTCGCCTGAGCTTCGGTCAGGCTGAGGCCGAAACAGTCGAAGCTGTTCCATCCCATCGGCGGGGTCGGCGCCCAGTCGTGGAAATCGGCCGCGGAGAGCGCCGCGCCCGCGAGCATGGCGCATGCGATCGTCAGAGTTTTGAGTGTTGCTTTCATGGAAAACTCCTGGTATGAGGTTGCTTTGAGTCGGTTCGAGGGAGAGATGAACTCCGGAACAATATCCGGATAGTTTTCTTTTTAATATATTCAATCTCGAAACAAAGTCAAGCTCTGTCCGAAAAAAATATTGACAGAATGAACCCGCCTGCCCGTAATGAACGGAAAAGCCTTCCGTTCCGGGCAGGCGGGCCGGATCATGCCGTGGGTGAATGCGGACTTACAGCACCGGGTAGCTGCCGAGCAGCTTCAGTTCCTCGGTCAGCGGCTTCAGGCCGGCGAGCGCGGCGGCCACGCGCGGGGCGTTCGCGGCGCCTTCGATGTCGACGAAGAACCGGTAGTGCCAGCAGCCGGAGCCGGAGGGACGGCTTTCGATCATGGTCAGCGTGACGCCGGCGTTCTTGAAGGGTTCCAGGCAGTCGTGGAGTGCGCCGAAGCGTTCGCGCGCCGTGAAGCAGATGCAGCATTTCGCGTGCGGCATGAGCGTGTTTTCGGCGCGGGAGAGGATCAGGAACCGCGTGCGGTTGTCCGGGGTGTCCTGGATGGAGCGGTCCAGGATGTTCAGGTGGTATTGCGCGGCGATGCTCTCCCCGCCGATGACGGCGGCGTTCGGGCTGAGCGCGGCGAACTCGGCGGCGCGCGCGTTGGAGCCCACGCCGACGGTCTCGACGTCCGGGAAGTTGCGTTCGAGGTATTTCCGGCACTGGCCGAGCGACTGGACATGGCTGTAGATGATGCCGATCTTCTCCTTCGGCACGGACGCCATGAGGCAGTGGTGAATGTTCATGGACGTCTCGGCGTAGATCTTCAGCGTGGTGCCCGCCAGCACGTCGAGCGTGCCGATCACGACGCCCTCCGTGGTGTTCTCCACCGGCACGCAGCCGTATTCGCACTCGCCGGTTTCGACGGCGGCGAAGACGTTCTGGATGCCGGAGCACGGGCGGTATTCCGCGGTTTCGGCGAAGACTTTCCGCGCGGCCTCGTGCGTGAACGTCCCGGCAGGCCCCAGGTATGCCACCATGGGCTTGGCGGCGGACATGGCGTGCGGCGTGCCGTGGCGCAGGCGTTCCGCGGCGTTCAGGATCAGGCGTTCGGTCTCCTCGAATCCGATGCAGGCGTCCGTGACGGAGATGCGCGGGTCGGGGACGACGCCGGGCATCAGGTTCTGCTTGCCGGGCAGCAGGCAGCTTTCGAGCATCATGCCCGCGATGCCGTCGTTTCCCGCGAGCTTCTGCGACAGGACGTCCTCGAAGACGATGTGCTGTCGGTTCGGGTCGCGGCGCGAATTGCCGTGGCTGCAGTCGACCACGACCGTGCGCGGGATGCCCGCGTTTTCGAGCTTGCGGAGTGCGGCGTCGATGCACGCGGCGTAGTAGTTCTCGCCGGAGATGCCGCCGCGCAGGACCAGGTGGCAGTACGGGTTGCCCTCGCTGCGGATGATGCCGCTGCGGCCGTCGTGCATGATCCCGATGTAGCTGTGCGGCGCGCGGGCGGCGCAGATGGCGTCCACTGCGATCTGCAGGTTGCCGTCGGTGCTGTTCTTGAACCCGACGGGCATTTCGAGCGCGCTGGCGAGCTGGCGGTGCGTCTGGGACTCCGTCGTGCGGGCGCCGATCCCGGCCCACGAAACGAGTTCGGAGAGGTAGTTTGCGATGGCGGGGTCGAGCAGTTCGGTGGCGGTGCCGAGCCCGAGCGCCGAGACATCGAGCAGCAGTTTGCGGGCGAGCTCCAGGCCGCGCGCGATATCGCAGCCGCCGTCCAGTTCGGGATCGTACACGAGCCCCTTCCAGCCGAGCGTGGTGCGCGGTTTCTCGAAATAGCACCGCATCACGATCTTGACCTCGTCCGAGACGCGTTCCGACAGCTTCGCGAGCTTCTCCGCGTATTCCAGTGCGGCGGGGATGTTGTGGATGGAGCACGGGCCGGCGATCACCATGAGGCGCTTGTCCGTCCGGTCGAAGATCCGGCGCAGCTCGGCACGGTTCCGGGTGATGTGTTCCACGATGGACGCGTTCGGCGCAAGTTCGGACGCGAGTTGTTCGGGCGATTTGATGGGCTGTTCTGTCTGGTTCATGGTGATTCCTTGGGGTTGAGAAGTATTTTAGTTTTTGTGTTGTTGTTTTTCGGGAAAAGAAAAACCGCATTCGTGGGATTGGCCCGGATGCGGCGGTGTCTGCCAAAAAAAGAAAACGGGTCAGGCCCCTGCTTGGGCCGAACCCGCTTGATGTCATACTTTTCTCGTGTACACGTGCAAACGGGCTTCGTCAGGCGGTAAATCGCCAGGAGAAGCCGTAAAATCGAATGCTGTTGTACGCGGAGATCGTTTTCATAATGTTTTAATTTACACCTGTTTTCCAAAAAGTCAACCTGCCCTCTCATCTTTTTTCGATATTTCAACGGGTTCCGGCTGAAAAAAGAAAAACGGGGATCCCCGGATTGGTTTTCCTTTTTGTGCCGAGATTGTTTTTCTGAGCTTGCGTCGTTCCCGGATGCGACGCAAGCCGAAAGAGATCAGGTGCGGACGAGGTGCGGTTATTTCTTTTCCTCAGGGGATTTGCCGTTATTTGCCTCTTCTTTCAGCAGATACCTGGCGTAACAATCCACGATGAGCAATATGATCGCGACGATCAGGAGCGGTCCCGAAATCATTCCCTCATCAGGGACATGGACGTAAATGGCGCGTGCCAGTCCCAATGCGGCTGCGATGCCGGGAAACAGAGAGTCGTATCCCGCGAGAAGGAACAGAAAAAGAAACACAGTCCCTAATACGGACCATCCGCAAAGGTAAAAAACAAACATCAGGATGCCGAAAAAGAGAATGGCATAGAGGTTTCCGCCGCCCATTGGGGTTCCGCGATTCATGTTTTGTCTCCTTCTGTTGTCCGGTCAATTTTTGGATGTGAATGAAAAGAATAGGATCCAGGCGATCATGATCAGCCCCAAAATGACTGCGGCCGGGAACTCGTGCCCGGAGAAAAGCCCCCTCTTCCCCAGCGCAGCAAACACTGCCGGCAACGCCAGATATCCCCAGAGACCCGCGCCTTCCAGACGAAGGCGTTTGCCCCCTTTTTCTCCGCGGTCGTAATGCCCGTCAAGCTCCTGTGCGTCTCTCCCGTCCTTGTTTTTGAGCAGCCGGACCGTCGAGGCGGGACGGGATTCCCGGTCCTGCGTTTTCGGCGGAACAGGATCTTTTGTTTTCTCCGGCGTTTCCGCCTGCGTCTTTTCCGCCTGTACCGGCTTCTGTTCGATCCGGACGGGTACGTCATTCCCGGGGGCGGGCGCAGGCGTGTCGGTCGGAATGGCCTCCAGGATCCGCGGAACGAGAAACGTGCGTCGTTCTTCGCGCAGAGTGCAGTAGGCCTTCAAGTGCCAGATGAAATCCTTTTCCTCCAGTGAATCGGGCCGGACGAGCCGGACGGTTTCTTCCCCGTTCCGGTCCCGATACCGGATTTTCACCAGGAAACCCCGGCCAATGGCGTTCTTCAGCGTATTCAGCACATCATATTCGTCCTGGGGCACAGGTGCAGATGTCTCCTGCTTTTCCTCGTGCGATTCCCTCACCCAGCCACCGAGCCGGAACAGGGAGTCGAACTCGGTGGCCAGCGGTGTGTCCGGGCGAACCGGAACGAGCCGGAATTCGTCCGTTTCCATATTGGCTGCGAGCAGATATCCGGCGGAGGATTCCGGGACACCGTTCCATTG
Organism: Lentisphaeria bacterium; assembly: GCA_017541665.1. Classification (GTDB taxonomy): domain Bacteria; phylum Verrucomicrobiota; class Lentisphaeria; order Victivallales; family UBA1829; genus UBA1732. The sequence continues at coordinate 48,425 of JAFXYP010000064.1, forward strand.
GTCCCGCCAGGCGATTATCTTCACGTCGTCTTTCGTGCGGTAATACGCGAGGCGGCCGGTTTCGATCTCATCCTCAATGTCGACTGCCCTGGTATCATCGAAATCGCAATCCAGCGGAGAAGGATAAAGCTCATCAAGCGCAGGCACGAGCGAATCGGGGTCGCCGAAAAAACGGAGTTTGTCGGCGACTCGTTCCAGGCCGTTTCCCGTCAGGTAGCTTGTCGCTCGGCGGAGACAGCCGTCTATCTCGTAGGCTGCACGGTCGGCATCCGCCTCGTCTGGATGCCTCAGGATGATGTACGCTTCCAGAGAAGCCCGCTGGACAAGACGGCTGGACTCCGTGGGGCCGGTGGCGGGGCCATAGTATTGGACGAAGGCTTCGCAGAGCATGTCCTTCAGGGCGCGATAGATGGCCTTATTCAGTTCCGTGCGGACGATTTCATCCGGCAGGTCCTTCTTCCAAAAGTCGAAGGGGTATTCGGCCCTGTACAGAACCCATTCGAATGCGCCGTATTCGCCAAGCAGTCTCATTACGGTCGGCGTGACCACTTCGGCATACTCCTCGCGGGCGATTTTGAGGCGAACCGGCGTAAGTTGCGAAAGTCTCATGGCGGGACTCCTTTCCCTTCTGTTGATGATTCCATTTTCCGCGTCTGAGCATAATATAGCATGTCACACTGACATTTGACGTCAGTTAAATGAAGCCCGCTTGAAAGAGTCAGAAAAACATTTATCCCATGCTCATGCCAACCTCAACATGGATGCAGGATTCCGGCAGGCGCGGGCAGGGGCGCATCTTCGAGTGCGCGATGCCGGACCTCGCCTTTGATGTCCGAAGCCGATGGGAGGGACCGGAGCGGGACGCCGGGGAACCTTGCCTTGCCGTCCTGCAGCCGACATAATCATTGAAGGCGATCGCCAGCTTGGGCTTTCCCCTTTCCTCAGACGGCCTTCGGCGGCCTGTATTCTCCGTAACGGCGCGTGACGGCGAAGCAGAATGCCACGAGCGAGCGGAACGCCCGCCACTGGTCTTGCGGCGGGTATCCGCTGCTCCCGCTGGACTCCTTGACGATGGCGCTCCCCATTAACAGCCTCAGATTCCAGCAGGATCCGTCCATGGCGGGGCCGATGTAGCGTGCTCCCCATTCGTCCGGGCGGCCCGTGTCCAGTTTCGCCTCGATCGTGGAGCGTTCGCGGGGCCCGATATGGCCCCACTTGACGCCCTCGGCCATGGAGTCGACGATGATCTCGTTCAGGTCGAAATCGATCATGACGGTCCTTCCGGGGCTGCCCGGCCAGGCGCTTTCATGAAAAACGAGTTTGCTGTAGTTCATCTGTTTCCTTGTCCTCATGCGCAGGCGAGTTTGAGGATGACGGCGAGGGCGATTCCGCAGACGAGGAAGAATCCGACATCTTCCATCGTGACGGCGAGCATGATCTGCATGGCGTGGCAAACTTTCTGTTTCATGGCGTGTCTCCTTTCGAATCGATTCGTTTCCGATTTGATTTTTCCGCGTTTGCGAGTATAATATATCATGCTTGATTGCCATTTGACGTCAGTCAACTCCAGGAGCCGAAAAAATGATGAAAAAATACTCCCCTCGAAAAAACGAACAGGTCATGAAAAAACGCCGGAAACCGGGAAAAAGCGGCCGGTCGACGGTGTCGCGGAACATCCAGATCATCCGCATCGCCAGAATCGCCTCCCTTTTGAAGCGGAACTGCTGCCCGACGGCGGAAGGCATCCTCAAGGAATACGAGACACTGAGCATCGACGAAGGGAATCTCCTGGGCGGGCAGTACAGCCTGCGGACGGTGTACCGCGATATCAAAGCGCTCAAAAACGAATTCGGCTGCCCGATCCGGTTCGACCGCCGGACGAACACCTATTACCTCAAGGACCGCAGCTGGGACTTCAACTGCCCGGCGAATCTTTCGGAGTCTGCCATGCTCGCGCTCATCATCGGCGGGCGCATCGCGGAGGACGTGTTTCCCGATCCCGTGCGCGGACGCATTTCCAGAGCTGTGGACGAGATCCTGAAGTCGAACAGCCCGGAGTTTCTGGAAAAGACGCTCGTCAGTTCGCTGAAGGTGTTTGCAGCGGGCGGAGTCTCCGAGAATCCCGGCGTCTTTTCCGTGGTGTTCGAAGCCTGGCAGACCCACCGGCGTCTGCACATCATCTACAACGATCAGCACGGCGGCGAGGTGGAACGCGACATCGATCCGCATGTGCTGTTCCTTTATCTCCACGAATGGCGCATCAAGGCGTACTGTCACCTGCGGAAAGCCCCCCGCACGTTCGTCATCAACCGCATCAAAAACGCATGGCTGCTCAAGGAGACGTTCAAGCCGGACCGCAGGATCATCGATTCCGTCACGCTCGACAACATCGTGAGCTACAAAAAGATCCGCGACGTGAAGATCCGCCTGACCGGTGACGCGGTGAAGTTCGCCAATGCCAACCAGATGCACTCCGGGCAGAAGGTGAAGAAGAACCGCGACGGTTCGTTTCTGTTTTCTATTCCGGAAGTCCCGGCAGAAGTCGTCGTGCCGTGGATCCTGTCGCAGAAGGGCGAGGCCGTGCCTGTCGAACCGCCTGAGATCGTCGAAGCCGTCAGGAAGGCGGCGCAGACCACTCTGGACAGCCTGGCGAAATAAATGGGCTTCCTGTTCTCTGCATGGCTTGTTTTTTAGGGATTTTTCGCGGAGAATGACAAGCGCCCCCATGCTCAGGAACCATTTGGGAACCAACTTCAAGACCTAATACCGAGGCCTATGCGCAACCTTTTCGGCGAAAAAGGGTTGAATGATTGAACTTGGTTAAAGACATAGCGGAAAAACAGAGAATTTGAGGGGCCAAAACAGGCCAAACATACCCGATTTAAAGAATGGGGTTCGTTCTCCGGTGGGGATTGCCGCGTGTCGCAAACTGCTGACTTTGAGGCGGTAATAGCAAAATAAACGAGGGCCGGAATATTGGACTTCCGACCCTCGGAAATTCAAATGGTGGGGGTTGCGAACCGATTTCAGCACCACTCTTTATGAGGGGAGAAACCACTCACCGCTCATTTTTCACGACTTTTTCTTGCGATAAAAAACGCAACCTATGCGATATTTCTGCCGAAAAAGGAGAATAAATCGTAGAAAAATGAACGTAGAGTTCAACTGGTCGACCGCGCTGAACGTTTTTTTTGCGCGGAGAAGCGATTGTTACGCACTCAAGACGTCGATGAGCTCAGTTCCGGCATGCACATCTGGACTTGGAAAAACAAAAAAGCAAGATAACTCAAGATTAAACTTGACTTTCTTGGCGCATAATGCTATTTTAATATGTGTTATCGCTTGTTTTGAGTTTGAATCATGGAGGCAGACATGGCGAAGAAAACTGCAATCGTAATGCCGAAGACGGAAGAACTCCTGCGTACCTTCGGCGAAAATATCCGTCTGGCGCGTCTGCGCCGGAATATCACGGCGAAACTTGAGGCGGAACGAGCTGGAATCAGTATCGTGACACTCGCAAAGATCGAGAACGGTGCACCGACCGTGGCGATAGGGCATTATATGCAGGTCCTCCTGACGCTGGGACTGGAACGCGACATCCTGAAAGTCGCTGCAGACGACGAGCTTGGGCGGAAGCTTCAGGATATCGGGCTGTCCGTCCGCAGGCGTGCATCGAAACGGAGCTGAGCATGAACACGGGCAAAACTATTTACGTTTACTTCGATCATCGGTCTGCAGGACGAGCTCCCGTTTCGCTTGGTACGCTCACGGCGCAGCAGGTCCGGGGCAAGGAAGTCTTTTCGTTCGAGTTCAGCAAAGACTGGCTGAGGGAACATCCAGGTCAGGCACTTGATCCCGATTTACAGTTGTACGCCGGACCTCAATTCACCATGAAACCGAACTTCGGACTCTTCATGGATTCTGCACCGGATCGCTGGGGACGGAAGCTCATGCAGCGTCGGGAGGCATATCGGGCCCGCCGAGAGGGAGAATCGCCGAGGATTCTGATGGAATCCGATTACCTGCTGGGCGTTCATGATGAAGCCCGCATGGGGGCATTGCGCTTCAAAACGAATCCCGACGGTCATTTCCTAAACGACGATCAGGCTATGGCGGCTCCGCCGTGGGCCCGTTTGCGCGAACTTGAGGAAGCGAGCAGACACGTCGACGATGATAGCACGGACTCCGAACGTGAAAAATGGCTTGCGATGCTGATCGCGCCCGGTTCGTCGTTGGGCGGGGCTCGACCGAAAGCCTGCGTATCGGCTCAGGACGGGTCGCAGTGGATCGCCAAGTTCCCCAGCCACAAGGATACCTCGAACACGTCCGCGTGGGAATATGCGGTCATGCGGATGGCGCGTGATGCGGGCTTGAACGTGCCGGAAATCAAGTTGGAGCACTTCTCCAAGTACGGTTCGACCTTCCTGACCAAACGTTTTGACCGAAAAGGTTCCGAACGGATTCATTTCGCCTCGGCCATGACGCTGCTTGGCAAAACCGACGGAGCCGACGCTCAGCAGGGCGAAAGCTATCTTGAGCTTGCGGAATTCATCATGCGCTACGGAGCCAGGCCGGACGCCGATTTGCATGAACTCTGGCGACGCATCGTTTTCTCCATCGCAGTATCCAACACGGACGACCATCTGCGCAACCACGGTTTTCTGCTGGCGGAATCGGGGTGGGAGCTTTCGCCCGCCTACGACATCAACCCGAATCCGCAGGGACACGGTCTCTCATTGAACATAACCGACACGGACAACTCCCTCGACTTTGAGCTTGCGATGGATGTCGCGCCATTTTTCAGGATCGGCAATTCCGAGGCGAAGAAGATACTGAATAAGATCGGTTCCACCGTTGGAAAGTGGCGTCGTTATGCGACTGGCGCAGGAATCGGACACGCCGAGCAGGAGGAAATGGAACCCGCATTCCGAGCATATTGATATCGAAAAAACTAAAGGGCACTTTGGAATTCCAGCTGGCGGGATCATAAGGACCTGGCCAGCAGATGCCCGCGCAGCAGCGGCGGAATTGTCCAAAATACCCTGTGCAAAACATCCCCTGTTATTTATAGTTTTTGATCCAGTAATGTTCTCATTGCATTCATTGGAGACAGCGACATCGGATCCTCAGCGTTGGAACAAAAATGTCTTTTATATAGAATATCCCAGTCGAACTCCTCGGAGAGCCACTTTTCTTTTAATATTTCTACGACTTTGTCGACATACTTCGCATCATCTTCGAGTTTCCCGTATTTGCTGTTATATCTTTTCTTGAAATCTTTTGGATCCATATTAAAATACGTTTGAACAGCTCGGATATGGACCGTCATATTCCGTTTGTACCATTCGATAATATGGTCATACCATTTTTTTTCAAATCGGTCCTTTTTAGGTTCATCGCGATTGTCATCCAAACATTTTTTCAGTATATCTAGAACTTTAACAGCGCTTTGCGTTAACAGTTTGAAAGAATCCTCATAGGAAAAGCAGTAACCGGATCGACGGAGATAATCAAAACACCCCCATTCGATTTTGTTCCACCCAAGCTGTCGGTGAAACTTCTTATATCGAATCGAATCTTTTGGCTTGTTGTGGCAGATTATTGACCGTAACTCCTGCAATGAATCATAAAAGAAATTTATATATTGGGCATCTGCAGACGCAATGTCGGTCAGGAACGGAGAATCAATATCTTTAATATATTTACCGGAATCGAAGAAAAGATCATATAAGTTGATGATCGTATAGGAGTAGACCAACTGGTCTGAAGCGTTTTCTTCAACCGGTTTTTCTTGAAAACTATCGAAAAGAAATAAATTGGGAGAAAAATCATGAGCCGACTTGACCAAACCGTCGTTCTTATCTTCGAGTTTGATGCGCCAATCATATTGCGAATCGTGCAAGAGTGAGTACAAACTAGCCATCGTTATTACTCCTCCGCATCAACCTTAAGACCCGTTCTGGATAGCGCTATGCGAAACAACTTGCGTGTTGGAACATTTGCTTTTCGGCAAGTTTCATCGGTCAAGCCAACGTTCCAGAGATTGTAGCACCGTACCCATTTGAATTTCATGTTTTCTGGCTTTTTGATACTCACTTCGCCGTATCGCTGATCCGGATGATAAGAGCAGAGCCCGGAAAAAAGAATGGGGTTACTTTTTTCATCACAGATCAAATATAAACTTCTTCTTCCAGATTCCGATTGGTTTCGAGAATCCAAAAGCATTGCCTCTTTTTCAGTATAAATCCCCAAATGAACTGAGGCAAGAACATAAAGGTAGTCGATCAAAAAAACACTCGGGAATGATTGTTCTTTGCATAGATATGAGTAAAGTTCACACTTTTCTCGGAAAAAAGCCCACTCGTTTGGCTGAAGACCGACCATAATGCGTTCTTCTCCATTTCGAGGCAATACAGAAGGCAGACCAGTGATGCTTTCCCATTTAAGGGTAATCAGTCTATATAAACATGCAGGCTCGCTATTGATTAGTGGTTGATACTCTGGCTTTTCCAAATAAGAATCAAGCAAGCTCTTTATGCCTTTTTTACGCTCTTCTGTGAGATTATCAGATGGCAGCTTGCGCAATTTATTCACGACCCGGATACATATTGCGGATGCATCACCTTGTGCAATGCTTCTGTTCAGGAAGTCGTCATTCTTGCTGAATTCATCTGCTGCCGACTCAACAAGTGCAATTTCTTGGGACAGATAACTATCTGTGGTCTCGGAGGAAGATGTTTCTGCAAACTGGAGCAGGTTACTCAGTAAGTGCATTTTCTCAGAATCATTTTGGGAGATGCTGTTATAATAGCTTACGCCTAGTTTGAGATAGTTGACTGGTATATAGGAATCAACTATGCCAGTCTTACTATAATTGCAATACTCCACAAAATCATGCTGAAGCAGCTTGAAATGAGATTCTAAATTGATTTCGGAAGGAAACTTCTCTGAAATGAACAGTAAGAAATTAACGTATTCCACAAGAACTTTTCTGCGATAATCGAAAGACCAATCATCGGTACGTTTTTTTAAGTAAAAGTATTCGTCATGCAGCTCATCTTTTGCTGCCGTAAGTTCTTTTAAAGCGACACCCTTTTCCGTGTCATTGGATATGTCTTTCCATTTTGTGCGATACCACTCGCGTATCAGAGATTTTTCCAAAGGCAATATTTTTTCAAAAAAACGTTTCCGCTTCCGCTGTTGGGCAAGAGCATTCCATATTTTTGGATATTCATCCAAATATTTTTCCCAAATGCTTTTTTCATCATTCCACATATCATTTCGATTGGGATTAGGCCCCGATTGTTTCAACAGGATTATCAGGAGATCGACTTCTCTCTCGTTAGAAATGGCATTTATGAGGTCCATAACAAGTTGAAATTGCGTGAGCCCGGTGTCTTGTTCGTTGGAGGGCAGAAATAGCTTGGCATCCAGCGCACTGCGGAACTGGTAACTGACTGGCTCGGTTGGCAATTCGCGAAGGATGTTGTTCCGAGTGCATAACCGGTATAATGGCCATGTGGGAATATCCAGATTAGTCGAGTTAATCAAAATGCGGACAAACAGTTCATTGCTTACCGAACATGAATATATGGTACACAGTGCCACGATCCCAAGCGTTTTTCTAAGCCCATGTTCCGCTTCTGCAACAACTTCTTTGTCGCTTTTGAACTCGTCTGTAGTTTCCCTGCTTTCTTCCGGGAAATAATCTTTTACGAATTGATCCAATTTTTCCATTTCTTTTGAGAAAGAAGCCAATGTGCCGAATAATTGGTTTTTCAATGATTCCTTTATACAATCGCTAAAAATTTTTTTCAATGAATTGATGTCGGAGTCGGCTTCCTTGCCGATATGACTGCGGAGCAGGGGGCGAAGCCGTCTGAATTGATAAAGATAACCCAAAAATTCCGAATCAGTTGCTTCTGCCAATTTGCGAACATATAGATCGAATTCATATTCCGAAAAAGCTTTTTTATCTATCAGTATTGTGCGGAAATCACTGATTTCTTTTTCTTTAAGTTTTGGGGGTATTGATATCCGGTGAAATAAACAGTGGAGCTCCTGATCTATTTCGGGGTAGCAATCAGTGTTATATCCTGAACAAAGCAATTCGACTTGCCACCCGGACCAGCGCAAATCGGTACGAAAGCGAACGATTTCCTTATATTCGTTGATTTGTTTGCAGGCGGTGTCCCACACCAGTAGCACGGGAGTCTTGCTGCCAACGGTCTTTTCGATTGTCTGCAAAATGAATTTTGTGCCGGAATAGATACTATGCCAATTGACGGTCACTCCCATATTTGGCATGTAAATCACGGGATATTTGCGTTTTGAGAAAAAATGATATGCGACAGAGCAGAGGATATTGGTTTTGCCGGAGAAACTGCGCCCTTGCAGAAGGATTGGCCTGCCTTTCCTCTCTTTACTCTTTGCGGATTCAAGCGCGGCACTGGTGATTCTGATGACCTCGTCTTCGATCGTTCTTTTTACATAAAAGTTGGTATCTGGGGAATACCAGTACCAACAGGGGAATCCTCCAGTACTTTTTTCCAAGTAATACTGAAAAAACGTCGGTTCATCCGCTTTGGAGATAACCGGGATCTCATCGGCTGATTCCTGTGTCAGCAACTGTCCGAAATGCCTTATGATATCGAGTGCTTGTGAGGGAATCGAATATAATTTGGAATTGATAAACAGGCTTTCGGTTTCTTCCTGTCTGGCCGTGGCAAGATCTTCATCCCAATAGGTTTGCAGGAGTTCCATCGAGAGAAGCACTCTCTTGTCTTCCTTCCACTGATCGATGTATTTGTCGGCATCTCCACCTGGCTGACTGCCGAAGATACAGATATCATACCGCCGCGGAAATGCCGATGTAATGTCGTATAAATACTCATAATACTCAGCGGGGATATCCTGAATGAAGATCAAACCAGAAACACTCAAAATGTCCTCTAGAGTCTTTTTTAAGGCCAGTTTTTTCGCGGTTTTCCGTTTGAGTTCATTTCCTTTCAATGAATCTGGGTTGAAAACAACGAGCGGGAACTTGTCTTTGCTGGAAATGGGTATGTTTTCCTGATTGTTTTCCAGATAGAAGTCCTCTGCCCGCTTTATAAAGGCGATTCTGTCTATTGCATTATTCAACAAGGAATCTTCTTCCCCGTTGATGCAAAACACGATGTTCCATTGCAACTGTAACAATTTCTTTGCATCATCTGATTTCAGTGGTCCCGTGATGAAAGCACTCGGGACAATTCCGATTTTTTGTAAAACGATTGAAAAGTCATTGTTTTGAACCACACCCATATAAGCCTCCTGAAATATACTGATTGATTGTCAGAAAAAACGTTCCGTCCAGGCAGAAATGAAGCACATCCCCTGTCCCCTTGAGCCTGAACTATTCAAAATGACTCGTAAATACTAATGGATACTATAGCAGGCATTGACTGAATGTCAAGCCTGATTCCGAAAAAACAATGTTTTTTAGAGTCTCTCATCGGGACGCATCTCCCTTTGTAGGCGGAATCGGGAGTGAGATTCTTCAAAGATGAGTAAAGCCGCCTGTGGTTATGGAAGTTCACATAGCTTTGGATGCCTCGGCTGTGTTGAACCAAAGAATGTAGTTAATCTTCCGTTTATGAGTCCTTGTGCTGGTATCCCATGAGCATCTGTTTCAGGCTGTCATCGCATTTCAAGTCATCCCCGCGGAAAACCCCGGCATCGATTCCCGGGGTCGTGGCGATCTTCCTGCTGGCGCTGCTGGTCGAAAACGGCCTGATCAGGATCGTGCCGTGTCGGACGCCAAAAGATTTGACCGCATTTCCGCCAGATAAGGTGCCGGTTAAAACCGGACAAGGATTTGGCGCAGAGGTTTAGTTTTCGTTTTTCTTCCGGTTTTTCTTATTTTTTTCTTGCACCATGCATTTTGTCCGGTTCCTGAGATTTCAGAACCGGACTTTTTTTCTTAGAGTGGAGGCCATGATGATCCTGTTTCCCGTAAAGAACCGTAATTTCGAGATGTCTCATTTTTTTGTCGGCAGCCGCCACTGGCTGAATACCCCGCTTCCGCATCTTTGGAAAGCAGCAGTCCGATTACAAATCCACCGCCTAATCTGGGGTTCAAGGAAGCCTGTCTTATCTTGTCTTGGAAACCGTGTGATCGACGTTTTCCAATTTTATACGAAATGTTTTGTTTTTTAGGCTCGGATTTACCCTCAACATGGTGCGCGCTGAGGGCATACTCTTGCGACGATTCTTACCGCCTCGTTCCTCCCCGAAGATATGAGAATAGCGATAGAGACATTGGTCTTTGACTGCATCTCCCGGATTCGCCGATTATAATTTGTGTGGCAATCTGTCCCATGGAGATTCTTTTCTATGGGCGTGCGAAAGACGGTCCAAAGTCTTGCGTCGATTACAATTTTGTATTCAATGCCTCTATGACAAAATTTAAAAAAGGCTGAAGTTTCTTCATGAATTGCATTACCTCATTGGGAGATGCGTGTGTATTAGGGTTATGAACATAAGCATTAAGATCAAGTTTATCATATGCTTTAGTAATATGCCCGCTACAATCAATCAAAGTCTTCTCGTATTTTGATAGGATACTTGGGGCAATTGCAAGTTTTTTATTGCGTATTCTTTGAAACAAACTCGTCAAATTATCAATTACGCCAAAAGAACGATTGTTTTTTTCTTTGGCAAATATTGCATCTGATTCAGGTTTGGAATAAAATTCAAGAATAAAAGCTTTCAATGCAAACTCAACCAAGGGACGCATTGCAATCATGCAAAGCGTCGGATGATTTGTATAACTCTCCGATATGGAGGCAATCACATCAGAGATTTTAGGGTATTTCGAGCACTGATAAGGAAATAGTTTTTGAATTTTATCTGTTTCTTTATAATGAATCTGTTTAATTGTAACTTGAATCGTTTTAGCTATTTCATCTGAGAATTTATAGAAAACTACATACTGCCCCGGGAGGTTATCGGAGGAAAGAGTCGCCCCATTTAATATCTTTAACCCATTGCTACTAATCTTAATGTCGCCAATAGATAGGTTTTTTAAAGAAGTTGCTTTTATTAGACTTCTTAAATCAAATGCATTTTTTTCAAGGATGGTAATAGATGCTTTTTTTAATTCAAAAGACGGAGTATTATCTTCAACATCAATATCAATAGAAATTATTTCGCCATTATGTTCAAATTGAAGTTTTTGGTGACCAATTTGCGAAAAGACAATGTTTCCATCTCCATTCATTGTAACACTGCTTGGGAAGTCAGCATTGATCTCTTCCATTGACAAATTTGTGCAAATCAACTCATTAGCCTTTAATGGATTGCCAAGAGTTACACGTCTCTTTGCATTTGCCTTTTTCTTAAATATTATCGCCCCTGAGTCGTCGAAATTTTTAATGTTCATATCTATTGTGCTAAATATTGCTGATACGAATTTGCGCATGATAAACAAAAACTTCTTTTTTGCAAGAGTCTCAGTGAAATCATTACGTTCATTTGATATTTTAAGAGAAGAAGTATCTTCGTTGTATTGCGAAAACGAAACATAACCATAGGTGTTTTTTAGCTTATAATTAGTGGCTTTTTTGTTTTGAGAGATCTCGGAGTGTTGAAGCCAGTCGAATTCGCTGTTGAGATAATTATACAAACCATAATTATTAATATATATGCGTACCCCATAAGGGTAATCTTTTATTGAGTCTTTTGTTCCACGCCAGATGTAATATACGCCATCAAAATCATCAATCACTGTCTTCGAATCAAAATTTTCAACTTCTTCTTTCAAGTTTAACCCTGAAATCTTATGATATCTCAAAAAAGCAAGAACTGATGACAAATCAGTTAAATCAATTTCTTCATCACGGAAATTAAAAAGGCCTTTTATGTTGTCTTCATAGGACAAGGAAAGCTTGTTTGCTTTATATTTGAATGATGCTTTTGCAACAAAAAAACCTTTGGAGTTTTTGCGGTTCTTTTTATACAACTCTTCAATCTTTATTTGTGGAGCAGATTGATCGAGTATGCCGCCATTAAACAATTCTATTCGCGGCAAGTTCTTTTTGTCTACACAAGATTTTATAGATGAGAAATATAATTTCGTTAATTCCTCTTTTAATAATATTAATTGAAATGTCTCTGCCGCAACTCCATGAAGAATAAACTCTGAACCAAGTCTTTGTTCTTGAATTTCTTTCCACCTAATCTCTCCCGTTCCTTTTTCCCAAACGATATGATATGTTTTCTTGTCATCCTGGGAAAAAGTTCTTATTTCTAACTTATCACATAAGTTAAATGCTGTAAGAATTCCAAGGCCTTTGCTTCCTGCAAATGGTTCGTTGATACGAGAAACGGTATTACCATCTCTCATTTTTGAGGAAAAACCAACTACAAATAAGCTTTCAATATCTTTATGGCTGAATCCATAACCATTATCAATAATGCGTATTTTTTGACTTTGCTTATCAATATAAATAGCAATCTTATCATCTGGAGTCATGCATGCATCTGATGCGTTCTTGATCAGTTCCGTTAATGCTACTACAGGCGCAAAAGCAACTGCCAATACTCGCTCAAAATTGCCATCCTGAATTGAAACTTTGTTTTTGGGCATAGTAAAACCTCCTTATAGTTATTTCTTTTGTGTGGTTTGTTTCCGCATAACAAGTAAAGATTCTTCTGTCATAGTTGCGCTACTTCGATTTTTTGAAGCCATTCTTTTTGTTGGAATATCTCGATATATTTCTGTAATAAAAACAGCACCATGTCCTTCGAGAAGATCTCGCATAATGATATCCATTGGGACAATTTGATTAGCAACCCTTCTATTACCAAGAGTAAAAATCATGAATGCTCCATCTGCCATTTGACGAACAATATTCTCAAGAGCTAAATCCATATCATAGAAAAAATTAGCTACTTTGTGCTGGCGTTTTTGTTTGTCATTGGAGAGATGATCTAACAATTGTTTTAGAGCCTCAGACTTCGTATTCATTATGTGTAACACATGGTCCTTATTGCTACAAGCCCCCCCTAAACTTTGTCTGTCAATTTCTTGTGCTGTTCTTAGAAAATCAAACGGCATTTTTCCTGGTATATCATCAGGGGCAATCCATTGCAATGGCAAATATGAGTATTGACCATAAGGAACAGTCGTTCCATTATCGCCATACGGGGGGGAAGTAATGAGTAAATCGTATTTATGATTTTGAAAAATACCACCCTTAACAATATCTTTGCATTTAATGTTAATAGACTCTATATATGAAAAACGATTCAACTTTTTTTGGGAATCAAGAGCCACTTGTAATTCTTGAAGACGTAATAGATTATCATCAACTTTCCGCAAAAAATCTAATTTGGGACTTGTTGTTCGAGAAGCAATATCTGTTTGTGTGCGGATGTGCAACTTAAATGTACTTGTCCTTGAATTGCTTGTTGCTCTGACTGTATCAACCATTGCAAGCCAAAAAAAACATCGAACTCTTTTTGACTTTTCTTTCATAATCGCTCGGCGAATAATCGACAACTCCACAAGGACGTCTTTTGTAAACCATTTGTCACGTTTTTCAAATTCTATTTCAATATCGGAAGCATGGTCTTCATTTATTCGTTTTCGCAACAAATCAATACTCTTTTTTACCTTTTTAATATAGAATGGCCCTTTTTTTACATAACACGCTAGTACTGCCAATGGATTAATATCCTGTCCTGCAAATGAAAGCCCGTGTAACATGGCCTCTGTCATTACTGTTCCTGAACCAACGAAGGGATCATAGATTGATTTGATTTCAGGGTAGAAGCGTAGAAAAACATCAATTATCTCACTTTGCATTTGGGGAACCATCATTGCAGGATACTTTATAAAAGCATGTGCGTGTTCACGCTTTGCTCCTTTAAAAGCCCAATGTTCTCTAGGTTGTTCTTTAAGCGCAAGAACAAGTTTTTCTATTTTTGCATTGTCTGAGGTTTGTGCTTTCATCGTTGTATGCTTTACCGCACTATCTTAAATCTTCTTATCATGGGATAACCCCATACAAGAATTGTTTTCAAGGCCAAATATATTATTAGGGAACATCTATCAATTCGTTTTTGAGAGAGTGTTCGGTTGTTGACGGATAAGAATCGCCGGATGCGATTCTTCGTTACCATAAAATAAGCCTTTGTTATCGTTTTGTCAAGGCTTGAAGACAGGAAAAATAGTTTTTTCTGTGATTATCTCGAAGAAATCCTCCATTTTATGCTGCTTGTAACATCAATGTGCAGTATCTGTCCATGTTGTATGCGAGGTTCCGCAACCCCAGCTTCACCTCGGCGGCCTTTATTCCGATTGTCCTCAGAATAACATTTCCGGCTCGTTGAACCATCGCCCTGAACACGTGTTCTATCCTTGATCGGGTCTTGGATCGGGTCCGGTTCCCTTGCTTCTCCCATGAGGTCAAGGGGCGTCCCCGGCATCCTTTCCGTTGCAGATGAGCTCGGAACTTCAATGCTTTCAGCTCGGCTTCGTGCTCCGCCGAACGGTACGCGCTGTCCGCGTAAACGTCCCGACTGGTGTTGGTTTCATCCAGAATCTCCTCGAAAACCCTGCTGTCATGAACAGAAGCATCGGTAACCTTGTACTTCCTGATGAGCTTGTGCTTGTCGTCCACCTCGACATGATTCTTGTAGCCGAAGTAGTTTTTGCCCCGTTTCTTCGTCCAACGGGCATCCGTATCTTTCTGGCATTTCTTCGTCTCGCTCCAGTTCTCGACGGGCGGTTTTCCCTCCTTGATCGCCTCGTTTTCCTTCCTCGTGTTGCGCTGAATCGGCACCCGGACGATCGTAGCATCCACAATCTGCCCCTTGCGAGCCTCAAAGCCCGAACTTGCCAGAAACTCGCTGAACTTGTCGAACAGCTTCCGGGTCAGGTGGAACGTTTCCAGTTTCGAGCGGAACAGCCAGATTGTTTTTGCATCGGGCACACGGCTGTCAAGGTCCAGTCCGAGGAAACGCATGAAGCTCAGACGGTCCATGATCTGATACTCCATCTCATCATCGCTCAGGTTGTACAGCGATTGCAGAATCAGATCTTGAACATCATCACCACATCGAACGGCCGACTCCGGCATTGCTCTTGCGTTCGTGATCATAAATAACCTCAAGCTCGCTTCGGAACTCCTCCCACGGAATCAGATTCTTCAAGGTCGGAAGGATGTCGCCGTTGGCAGTCAGATAATCAAGGCGGTTCTCTACGTCGAAAAATCCGTTCACCATTTTTTGTCTCCTGTGCTGTTCCGTGGTTACAATAATATATCCCGCGCGAGGTCCTCTTTCAAGAATGATTTCAGAAAACTGCGGCAATTAATAGATACCCATTAGTAGACTTGCTCTTTTTTTGTTTGCGTTCCACAATCTGATGCATCCCAGAAGACCCGTCATTAAAGACTCCAAGTGTTTTGTCTGGGAGGTTATAGCTTTATGCCGCATGAATACATTGCTACTCATGAAACTGTCAACTATGTTTGAACCGACTCGTGTATCCTAATTCCAAATGGGATCGTTATATATATTATTATCGCGGAACAATATGGTTTTGATACCAAGGAACGATAAGAATTGTGACTTTCCAGGCTTCTTTTCTTCATGTGCTCGCGAAAGATAAAAAGATGGCTGCATTCTGATTCCATGGAATTTTATCCATCCCGCGCGTTCTATAAGCAAATAACGCAAGAAGAATTCTTGCGGATCAAGGGCAAGACCAGCAATAATGAGTGGTTTCGTAAAAAGAGAATGAAGCCATGTTCCTGCACATTTCTCAAGTTTGTGTGTTTGATCTGACATATTAATTTGATTTTTGGCTTTATTTGATGCGCCAACATATTGAGAAAGAGACAGAATGATGCTTTGCCAATGATCAATATCTCCGTGAATATGCCAAACGCTAGATGTTTTGCCTGTTCTATTGTTTGCTTTTTCACAATAATAGTAATCCCATGGGTAAAAATTGCTTGTTTTATAAAATTCATTCCCGTCTCGTGTCCGTTGAAAGTTTCCCTTTTCTTTCCAAAGATAGTTTTCAATATTTAAATCATAATTCGTCGTAAGAATCTCTGCATTGTTTTTTTTAATATAATCAAGCATGTGATTTTGTGGAAAGACTAAATTGCTAACGCTATTACAAACATGTTGCATTATTTCTTTGGGCGATATAGATTCCCCTCTTTTTCGATTATATTCCAAAGGAATTATATTTTGTATCTCAGTATTTGTAATTCCTTGCTTGCCAATTGCATCATATATATAAGTACCCCTTCCTACAAGAGAAGAAACAACGCTTTTAAGTAATTGATCCCAACCAGTTCCTCCATTAGCAAGATTGATTCCATTTCCAATCAGATATGCATATTCGCCTTGTGAAAGATTTTTTTTCAGCTCGTTTATATCAGTCATTTTACTGCTCCATATTTTGATTTCGGTTTAAGGGGTTCTATTGGGGGAAAGAGTGATTGATCACGGGTGAATCAAAATCATTCTCCGGATTGGACCAGCGGTACATCCTGTCTCGTCATTATGAGTTCAATGCATTGTTGTATTTTGTTTCCGGCTATATTATACCGCATTGGATGGAAAAATGCAAGAGGGGAATGGCGAAAAGGAATAAGAAAGTCATTTTTTGGGGAAAGTCTTCATCAGAATGTTCAAAAACACTGCTGCAGTATAGTCATCCACCCTGTGAAAGCCCCCATACATTCAATGCGATAAACCCCTGAATGAGAAGATTTACGATGAACAGTATGAAGGCGATTTTTAACGGACGGTTCGTGCGCTTCGTTTTGCTCAGCACGATTCCGTAGACTAGGGCAAACAGGAACAGGAAGAGGGGCGAGAACAGGATTGCCGACTCCATGACGAGGAGAACAGTCCCAGCCATGGTCCCGGCAATCTTGTCATTATCGAGCGGAATGAGGTCGAGCGAAGGAAACAGAAGCATGTGCAGGATGGTCAGAAGCCATAACGGGAACAGACGCCCGCCGATTCCCCGATCCTGATAACAGATGGCAAAAAGAAAAAAAACAATCACGCAGATGAAGTCGAACCATGTCGCGGCGAACAGTCCCGGCAGAATCTCGAAAATGGAACGACCGCTCTTTTCCAAGTGGGCTTTCTGGTTTGTGAGCATTGCCTCGTTGTCGGCGTCGAGAGCCTTTTCGCGGGTAGTTTCATCCACCTCGGATACGGGAGCATCCGCAAGGGCCCGGATGAACGCTTCGGCCTCGTCGGAACCGTCGGCAGGATGATAAAATTCGTCCGGCGTGAACGTCCGCCTGACGCTACCGTTGCCGTTTTCGATCACCACGTCGCTTGTCCACCCCTGATACGCCCCCTGAAATTCGGTCCTTCCCGGCGCAGGCATCATCGTGCGGATGACCAAAAGGGGCGGGTCGATCTCCTCCCTGCTGAACGTCCAGCGCGGACGCCCGTCATGCGAACAATAGAGATAAACCTCCACGCCGAACGTTTCTTTGACGAGATCCGGTGAATGGCGTTTCTGTTCATGGAGATCGCGCACGATCTCCGCCGCGTGTTCCGGGTGGTCGAGGTTGAACCGGAACCCGATGATGCGATCATTCGTGTGATTCGGCGGTGGGCTGGAATCAAAACCGTATTTCCGATCCAATTTGTCATGCAGTTCGGATGCAGGAACAAGAACCTGCCCGTACCATCCTTCAAAAGATTTTTGCGGCGTACCCTGCATGGAGTCACGGACCAAGGCGAATACGAAGAAACCGAATGCCGCCAGTGTCAGACAGCACATTAGCGCGATCAGAAATACTTGGTGTTTCATGTTATCTCTTACCAATTTACCTTTTCCCCATTCATAAACTTTTCCCCGTTTTGGTAATAATAAGCAGGACGCACTTTATAATAAGCCGTATATAATGAACTGACATCTTCTCCATACTTCTCAAGTTCTAAAATTATATTAAATGGGCTAACATCATTGCTGAGGTGTCCCAGACTAATAGAATTACCTGGTGAAACATAATCAGCACTTCCAGCACTCGGTTTTCCTATAATATTGCCGAAAGAATCATATCTATTCGTAATTAAATCCCCGTTGCAATCATAAATACATTGATTGCCGTGATCATCTTGAGTTGGATTTGCGCTACGCAACTCATATTCTCCATCTGGATGATAAGGGTTTTTGGCAAAAAGCCTGAAGGTTGAATCCGGAGTCAGAGTCCAATACTCTTTGCCATCTACAACTTCTTTTTCAATTTTATGTATAGCAGGGCCAGGAGGGGAACTGATATAATACTTTTCTGTTGTTTCAGTTTCAATATGCTCTGGACATGGGTTCAAATCTCTGATCCATGCATTGCTTTTTACTGTTTTGTCGTTATTATATATTTTATCATATTCTTTTTTATACCAAACAGAGAATTGGTATTTTAATGTCCTAATTGGATCAGGGGCATATGCTCCTCCACCAAAATATCCAAAACCAGGGCCTGGACCATTAAACGCGGATAGATGGAGTTCTCTAAAGAAGTCTTTTATATTATCAAAATCAAACCATGTCATTCCCGACCTATCCCACATATTCACTGCATTATTTCCGCAGAAGGCATACAGATTCAGCCCGCCTTCTTCTCCGATCGGGTCTTTTGAGAGCCATCTGCCATCGAAGGGGTTATAATAGCGGAACAAATAGTAATAGAGTCCCGTTTCCGTGTCATAGT